>CALMEH010000536.1 GCA_937863115.1 uncultured Acidobacteriota bacterium | reverse complement strand
TTGAGCGCAAATTCGCCGTCTGCCGCAAGTTTCAGATAAAGTTCGTAATCTTCGAGCCGTGCGTTTTCATTCCAACCGTGTTTTTCCAAAGATTTTCGGCGATAAACAACACTTGGGCTGGAAAAAATTTCGCCTTGCAAAAGCATCGGCAAAACGTCGCCCTCGGCGTATTCGGTAAAATCGTCGGTGCGGGCGAGAATTTGCTCGTTTTCATCAATCCAAAAACTATGTCCGAAAGCCAAAACCGCTTTGTTTCTCTCATTTAATAGCGCGATTTGTTTTTCCAAAAATTCCGGCAACCATAAATCATCAGAGCCGAGATAAGCAAAAAATTCGCCGTTCGATTTTTCAAAACCTTCGTTCAAAGTCGCGCAAAGACCGCGATTTTCACGCGCAATAAATTCATTTTCAAACGGACAATCCTTCAAAACTTGTGCGATAATTTCAACGGAATTATCTTTCGAGCCGTCATCAATTACCAGCAATTTTTTCGGCAATAAAGTTTGCGCGAAAATCGAGCGCAACGTGCGTTCGACAAACGGCGCGTGATTATATGACGGAACTAAAACGGAAATTTCTTGCATTTTGGATTTTGGTCTTTGACCTTTGATTTTAAGTCTAAAGATTTTTTTGCAAAAACCAAAGACCGAAGCCCAAAGACCGAAAACCCAATTTATGAAAGTTTTACACATTCTCGACACATTAAGTCGCGGCGGCGCAGAAATGCAGGTTTTGGATGTTTGCCGAAATGCGGCAAAAGTCGGGCTTGATTTGACGTTTGCGACGTTTCAAGGCGGCGCGATGGAAGCAGATTTTATGAAATCGGGCGCGGATTTTGTGCGCTTAAATCGGCGTTTTCCGCTCGATTTATATCTTGCTTCGCAGTTGCGGAAAATTATCAAAGAACGCGAAATCGAGATTGTTCACAGTTATCAGGCGGTTGAAGGTTTGCACGCTTTTTTGGCGACGCATTCATTGAAAAATGTGAAGAAAGTTTTGAGTTTTCAAGGCTTTTTGACGGACAAGAAAAATCGTCTGACGATGAAGTTTTTGATTCCGCGAATGGACGCGAATAT
>CALMEH010000535.1 GCA_937863115.1 uncultured Acidobacteriota bacterium | reverse complement strand
TGGGCAATGTATTCGCCAACGATTTGGGATATTTCAATGTTCACGGGAACAATCGGCTTTTTCTTTACGCTGATTTATTTATTCGTTCGCTTTTTGCCGATTATTTCGATTTTCGAGGTGCGGACGCTTTTGCCGGACGCGCACGTTGAAGGCGAGCATCATTCGCACGAAGAAAAAGTCAACGATGTTGAAGGATAACCGGGCAAGGCTTAAGAATGCTGAAACACGCACGTTAGTAAGTGTGTGATTCGCCTAAATTATTGATAAAAGTTTGCAGTCAACCGTCTGCCGTCCGCAGACGACGCAAAGGGCAACTCACCCATGCTTAAATCGTTTGCCAGCCGCAACGGTTGGCTGCAAAGCTGATAAAAAAGTTTATGGACAAGAAAATTTACGGAATAATGGCTGAATTTGACACGCCGACCGAATTGGTTGAAGCGGCGCGGCAGGTGCGCGATGCCGGTTATAAAAAAACCGATGCGTTTTCGCCGTTTCCGATTCACGAAATGGACGAAGCCCTCGGCATCAAGCGAAGCATTTTGCCTTTTATGGTTTTAGCGGGCGGAGTTGCCGGACTTATCGGTGGATTAGCGTTGCAGATTTGGGTTCACGCTATCGAATATCCGATGAATATTGGCGGTCGTCCGTATATCAGTCTTCCGAGTTTTGTTCCGCCCGCGTATGAAATGACGATTTTGCTGGCGGCATTTACGGCAGTTTTCGGAATGCTTGCGCTTAATGGTTTGCCGCAACCTTATCATCCGGTTTTCAATGTGCCGCGTTTTGCGCTGGCAACGCGCGAGAAGTTTTTCTTGTTAATTGAAGCGAAAGATCCGCTTTATAATTATGATGAAGCGAGAAGTTTTATGGAAAGTTTGAATCCGCAGGAGGTTTTCGATGTTGAGGAATAAATTCAAATTCGGTAGCTTCTGCTTACTGCTTATTGCTTACTGCTTACTCGCAGTCGGTTGCAGATACGATATGCAAGACCAACCGCGTTATAAGGCTTATAAGCAGAGCGATTTTTTTAGTGATAAGCGTTCTTCTCGTGATTTACCCGAAGGCACTGTGCCGCGTGGGTATTTGCGTGAAAACAAGGCTTTATACACCGGAAAAAAGGAAAACGCCGACCCGAACGCGCAGGTTCAAACAACAACTGATGCAGGCGGGAACACTTTAGTTTCGAGTTTTTCGAAAGACATTACGGAATTCCCCATTCCCGTAACCGCAGAAGCGATCAATCGTGGCGAAGAACGCTACAAAGTATTTTGTATGGTTTGCCACGGTCCAACCGGAAACGGCGACGGAATGATTGTCAGACGCGGATTTTCAAAACCGCCAACGTATAACGACGACCGTTTGCGAAATGCACCTGTCGGACATTTCTACGATGTAATAACCAACGGTTGGGGCAAAATGAACAGTTACGCTTCGCAAATTCCGGTTGCTGACAGATGGGCGATAGTTGCTTATA
>CALMEH010000534.1 GCA_937863115.1 uncultured Acidobacteriota bacterium | reverse complement strand
CGACGGGTTGCCAAATCCGAATGGCAACGAAACGATTTCGCCGCGCCCCAGAAGGTTATTCGTTGAATATTCCAAGCCGAACGAAGTTCGGCCAGGGCCGGAAATACCGCCGTTCAAAGAGATTTGTTGTCTGCCTTTTTCGCGGACGCGGACAATCAAATCAACGTCGCCTTGGTCTTGATTGGTGCGGATTTCAACGTCTTGATCTTTATCAATCGGATCAAAATAACCGAGTTGATTAAGGCGTATAACCGAGCGTTCGAGATTAATTTGGTTGTAAATGTCGCCTTCATTGACTAAAACTTCACGCCGCAAAATCTTATCACGCGTAAAAGTATTACCGACGAATTCCAAACGCCGCAGACGAAATTGTCTGCCTTCGTCAATCGTAATCGTAATGTCAACAATGCCTTCCTTCGCATTTGTCGGATTATCTTTGAATTCGGGAACGAATTCGGCATCATAAAGCACGAAACCTTGTGACCCGTAGATTTTTTTCAAATCTTCATAGACGGCTTCTTGCAAGCGTTTTCCATCGGCGATTTCGCCCTTTTTCAATCCGATGTAATTTAAAATAAGCTGTTCAGAAAAAATCGAATTGCCTTCGACCTTGAGTTCGCCAACTCGGAAAAGTCTTCCTTCCGTTACGGGAACAATAATTTTCAAAGTGTCGTCTTTTGAAGTTATCACCGGAAGCGGCAACGCCCGCAAAAGCGGAAGTCCGGTGCGCCGATAACCGAGTCCGACAACTTGCGGCTCGCCGATTCGCGCTTGGAAATAACCCTTCGAGAACATATACGCCAACACGTTTTTTCGTAAATCGTATTGAAGTTTGCGAAGGTCGAGAATATCTTTGCCTTGAAATCTGGTAATAATTCCGGTTTCGGAAACAAGTTGAAGCGCAGTTCGCAGTTCGCCGTCGCTGAAAATTTCGTTGCCTTCAAACTCGATTTGGACGATGCGCGAACGGTTTCCCTGATCAACTTCAAAATAAATCGCTACGGAAGTTGCCGAAACGACTTCTTCCCGAATTTTTATTTTGGCGTTCGGAAAACCTTTTCCCGCAAGCAGTTCGCGGATAACACGAATACCTTTTTGGGCGTTGACCGGATTATAAACGGATTCTTTTGAAATACCGACGCGACCTTCGCGGAAAGCCTTTAAGACATCGGATTCGGGAACGGCTTTCAAACCTTCAAATTGCAAATCACGAATAATCGGCAATTCCTTAACTTGAAAAATTACGTTCACACCGCCGCGCACGCCCGGTTCGGTAAAAACTTTCGTTTCGACTTTATCGAAAAAGTTTAACGACAAAAGTTCCTTCAAATCGCGTTCGAGTTGTTGCGGATTATAGACATCGCCCGCACGGGTTTTGATGTAATAAAGCAAGTCTTCATCGCGCAGACGGCGATTGCCCTGAATGTCCACGTTTTCGACAAGCTGCTGTAAAACTGTTTTAGTTGTAGAATTCGCTTTCTTTTTACCGTTCGGTGCGGCTGTTGCGGTCGAGTTTAAAACTAATAGACTCAACAAAATAAGCCCGAAAGCGCGAAGAATTTGCATAAAACCGGTTTCCTTTATAATTGCAAGTTTAATTTACAAAAAAAGCCTGAAAGTAAATAAAACTATTGCCTTAAAATATTAACTTATAAATTTCTTTCTAACAATTTGCGGCTTTTCCGTTGGCTGATACGCAAGGTTTGATTCGTTCAAAATGGTCAAGGTTGCCTAACTCAAAACTTCGCTTATCGCCAAATTATCGAATTATACAGACAAACACGCCAAAAAGAAAAAGCAAACAAGCGGTAAATAAACACTTTCACAGATTTTTTCGACATTTGACGAAAAAAAAAACAAAATTGCCGTCGCTAGAACTTTAATATTTACAAACCGCCGACTCTTTAGTGAAAAGTAGGAATGAGAAGGGATAGCAACCCACAGAAACTGTTTTAAAACTCCAATATGATTAGGAAACAAGGCACGGCATTATCAATTATCAATTAACCATTAAATTGCAAGTTTTATGCGTAAGTAAATGGACAGAATTATTTTATGAATACTCTGTCCGTAAAATTAATCTTG
>CALMEH010000533.1 GCA_937863115.1 uncultured Acidobacteriota bacterium | reverse complement strand
GCCGTTGCCCGATTTTTTTTGCGGTTGCGCGGTAACGGGCGCAGTTGCCGCAACTGCCGCCGCCGTTTTTGGTTGCGAATTGTAATCTTCACGAATTTCTTCCTGCTTGAAATCCTGCGTGAAGGAAAAATCTTCCGTCATACCGGAACTTTGCACGGGCGGAACATTTTCTGCTTGGGAATAATCGCCGGACGGCATAAACATTGCGGTTGACGGCATTTCTTCTTTTGTTGGTTCAACTTGTGAATCAAAATTACTGGGTTGCGGCAGAGAAACATTTTCGCCGTCAAAGTTAATCAGCGGTGTAGTTGCATCGGGCGAATAATTTTGTTGCGCTTGCGGAATTTCCACTTGAGCTTCGGAAGATGTTGGAATCGCGTCTCCTTCAACGGGCAGGATTCCGCCTGAGAAAACTTCGGTTTTAATGCTTGATTGCTGGGAATCAAATTGTTGAACCTCGCCGTCATAATGCAAGGTTTGGTCAAAATCAGTCTGTTCATTTTGCACGGCGGGCAAAGATTCGGTTTGCATTGCCGAAACTTTAGGAACTTCGGTTTCCGTAATCAAATCGGGCGAAACAACCGGCGGAACTGAAAATAAAGGCTCGGTTTTCTCCGGCTTAGGATTAGCCGTGTTTTCGGGCAACGTAAATGCAACAGTATTTGCCGACATTGCTTTTTGAAGTTCCGCATAAGCATCGCGCAAATCTTTCTGCATCTCGCGGGCATTCGTGTAACGCAAATCTTGGCTGACCGCCATTCCTTTAATAATTACGTCTGAAATTGCTTTATCAACTTCTGCATTAACCTCGTTTATCGGTTGCACGGGATCAGGCGAACCATTTAAAAGCGAATCGGCGCGGGTCAAGGCATCGGGCGGAACGGTGTTTGTTAAAAGTTGATAAAGGGTTGCAGAAAGTGAATAAAGATCGCTTCGCGGACCTGTTCCTGTGCCGCGAATTTGTTCCATCGGAGCATAATGCGGCGTGTATCCGACGACGCTTCCCGTAGCATCTGCACTGACATTTCGGCTGATGCGCGATTCGCCGATATTGCTTTTCGATAAACCGAAATCAAGCAAAATTATATTGTTTTCATCGGTCAATTTTAGGTTTTGCGGCTTTATGTCGCGGTGAATAATTGGCGGTTCGTGCGAATGCAGATACCAGAGCGCGTCCATTAATTGATCAGCCCAAAACAAAACCCACGACAGCGGAAATGGTTTCTGAGTCAGTTCTAGACGTTTTGATAAATCGTCGCCGGTAATATGCTCCATCACCAAATACTGATTACCGTTTTCGACAAAATGATCGCTTACCTTCGGCAAAACCGGATGCCGCAGACGACCTAAAATCCGCGCCTCGCGTTCAAAGGCGTTGCCGAGCATTTCGTCTTCAGAAAAAAACGTGCGCTTGAGCGCAACCGCACTGCCGAGCCGTTGGTCAACCGCCAGATAAACTTCGCCCATTCCGCCTTTGCCGATCAGATGAACAACTAAATAACGGTTTTGTAATAAAGTATTTGGTGCTAAAACTTTCATTTTATTATTAAAATCAATTCACAAAATTTTTTCAATACTTTGTTTTAATAATTTATTACAACTTACAGATTCTAAACTTATAATTTCCGTTGCACTAAAGACTTTCTGAGCAAATCGGATAATCTGTAAATTGGTAATTTCAAGTTACCGAGAAACTTGAAAAACAGAGCATTTAATTCAATTTTTCAGCAAATAAATAGAAAAAAACTATTTATTGCCCGCCAACAATTTTTCCGCCGGAAGCATTGCGGGCTGACCTTCGTGTTGCCAACAGCGACCACCGCCTTTGACGCGCCGGGAACATGGTGTTCCTTTTTTGGTTGACGCGCCGCAAAAATATACGGGTTCGGTGACTGTGTTTAAAACTGTTTCCGTTTGCCGTGTGGTGGGTTTTTCCGTCGAAACGCTCGCCTGATTAGATTTGATAACGGGTTTTTCAACTTTCGTGTTTGTGTTTGATTCGGCGGAATTCGTCTGATTTTTTTCGGGTTTGCTCGTATTTTGAACATTCCGGCTGATAAATTGTGCGGGCGCAGATTCCGGTGCAGGCGTTCGCAAATAGTTTCCGACACCGAGCAATCCGATAAAAATCCCAATCGCGGCAACTGCCCAGGGCGTTTTATCATGAATGCCGTGCCGTGTTTCGCAAAGTTCGCAGAAATGGCGGAAACTCAAAAAATTGCGTTCGGCGTTTTCAATATTTTCGCCGCATTCGTTACAAAATTTGGGTTTATAAGACATAGTTTCCGCATCAGTCCGTTTTGATTTTGTTAAAAATGATTATAAACCATAAAGAACGAAAATGTAACCCGATTTTTTAATGTTTCGATTAATCTCGCCCAATCGAAACAAAACCGGACCAATAAAACGGATGCCGAAAGCGTGGATTTTTTAACTGTTTTTGCATTGCTGTCTGCAAAGATTTCGCAACCGATTTTTTTTTATCAACCCTTAAATTCCGATGAAATTCAGTCATCAGTTCCGCCGTGCTTACTGATTCTACTTTCCATTGACTTGCAACGACGCGCGGCACCCCGGCAATAAAAAAAGCCCACGAAAGCCCGACAATTCCTTCGCCGACGAATGCGCCACGCCCCGTTTCGCAAGCGGAAAGAACGGCTAAATCCGAATCGAGATTCATTTCCGCCAATTCCCATACTTCCAAAAGTCCGTCTTCGCCGGATTTATCTGCTGCCGACAAAACGATTGCCGAATACATCGGATTTTCGTTATCCAAAATGCCGTGCGTAGCAAAGTGCAGAATATCGAAGTCTTTGGAAATTTCTTTGAAAACGGTTTCGGTTGCCGATATTCGTTTGTAAATTTTGCTTTGTTTTGCGCCGTAGAGTTTTCCCAAAAAATCAACTTCTTTTTCCGCCGAAGGCAAATCGCCGAGTTTCGCACCCCGTTTTTCCGCCAAAATTGTTGCCGTATTCGAGTCGAAACGCGGGTTGCCGAAAGCCAAAAGCGTTGGCGAAGCAGAAAATTTTCGCGGCTTTTTTTGCATTTCGCGCAAAACCGTCAGCGACGGCGCGTAGGTAATATCGAAATCTTCAATCAAAAAACGATTTTCCGCCGTAATTAAGGCTTGAAAAGGAATTTCCCAAAGAAACGAATCGGGAATTATGATGAGCGAAGTTTTGCCGCCAAGCCGG
>CALMEH010000532.1 GCA_937863115.1 uncultured Acidobacteriota bacterium | reverse complement strand
CCAAAGTTCCTTCGGTCGTCGCAAGCGGCACAAAAAACTCGCCTTTGGCAAATTCGCCGTTTACCAAAAGCGGTCCCGCAAGACCAATCGGAACTTGCGCCGCGCCGATAAAATTTTCGATATTGCCTTGTGTTTGTGCAGGTTCAAACGAATATTTTCCGATGTGTTCAAGTTCGGCTTTCGTCTGTTCCGTCGCAAATTCACGTCTTTTTTGCGCGGCTTCGCGGGTGTAATCGTTCTCTTTATGGCGCGGGATTTTTGTCATTAATTAGCGTGATAATTTAGTTATTTCGAATCGCATTTTGAAAGGCGATGTATAAAATAGTCAAAGTTGCCGCCGCTCCAATGCCGACGATAAGCCCAATTTTTGAGCCTTTTGACCAGTCGCTCGAAACCTCTTCAACGTCGCGGTAAGCAATAGTTGTCGGTTGTTTGGTTTTTGAATCTTTTAACGTAAAAGAATCTACTCCGGTTTCGCTGATGTAGCCTTTGAATCTTTTTCCGTCCAACATTTTTACTTTAACGCGCTTTTTATCGCTCGTGCCGCGTTTTAGAATTTCAGCTTTAATCTTTTCCGCTTTTGAAGCGTCCTTAGTTATAGTTTGAGCAAAAATAATTGTGGTATTTGCCCCCAAAAATAACAAACCGATAATTAATAAAGATAAATAATTTTTCATCTATAAATTCTCCTTTTAGTTGTGTTTAAATCAAACTTTCGTATCAAAAACTCTACCAAAATAATCGAAAATTTCACTCGTTAATTGTTCGCGTTTGCGTGCTTCGATTCCGGCGAGTTCTTTGGCTAAATTTTTCTTAAATTCAATCTGCATTTGTCGTGCGATTTGGATGCGTTGCGCTTGCGGCGAGCCTGCACCGTGCATTGATTCGGTGAGATAGCCGACGGCGTTTCTGCCCAAAGTCATATTTTCGATTAATCGCAAGATTCTGACGCGGTTTTCCGTCGGAACATCGGGGCGACCTTTGAGATATTTTTCCAATAATCCGCCGATTTCTGCGCTTTTGAAATCTTTTTCCGACGGCATCGTAACCATTAAACCGCCCGCTAAATCTTGGGCAAGTCGTCCGATTTCGTATGGCATTTTCGTAACGTGATGTTTGCAGACATTGGCAATCATATCATCGTTTATAAACGCGCCCGATTTGGTCGGTTTCGATTGATAGCTCGAAGCGATTCCGGTGGCGTAAATCGTTTCGTTTAAGTGCGTCATTTCAACGAGTTTGTCTTTG
>CALMEH010000531.1 GCA_937863115.1 uncultured Acidobacteriota bacterium | reverse complement strand
TGCCGCCGCGATGAAATGTTTGAACGGCGAAATTCAGGCAAAATTGGTTTTCGATCCCGAAAGATTGGGTGTTGATAAATCGAAAGTTCCGCCCGTTGAAGAAGTGATGGAACGGCTCAAAGAAATGGGGATTACCGATGCCGATAAAATCTATGACACAAACGACTTAGCTCCGGGCAAGCGAATTATTTTCGCCGCCACAGGCGTTACCGACGGCGCACTTCTGAGAGGCGTGAGATTTTTCGGCGCAGGCAAACGCACGCATTCCGTTGTGATGACAACCGATTCAAAAAGCATCCGTTTTGTTGACACCGTTCACGTCGAAGGCGGACCTGATGCCGTCATTCGATTTTAGTCCGTTGTCAGTTGTCCGTAGTCCGTTGCAAAGAAAGATATGACTGACAACGGACTACGGACAACTGACCAAAGATATGCCCGAAGCAATCGAAAATTATACGCCTCAAACAACGCTGAAAGATATAAAACGGCTAGCTTTTTTGGCTTGGGCGATTGGTTTTGCGTTTGTATTTATTTGGGTTGCGGCGATTGTGTTTGCGCCGATTTTTGAAACAAACGGTTTAGCAAATATTTCCGCGCCGATTTATAAATTTTTCTCCTTTTTGTGTCATCAACAATCTTCGCGCTCGTTTCATTTTCACGAACATCAATTTGCGGTTTGTTCGCGCTGTTTCGGGATTTATTTCGGACTTCTCGCTGGCTTTATCGTTTATTTGTTCATCAAAAAAATCGAAGACATCGAGCCGATTCCGCGTTTTTGGCTGTTTTTAGCGTTGATTCCGATGGGCATTGATTGGGGCTTGACTGCTTTTGATATTTGGGAAAACACGCATCTTTCGCGTCTTTTGACAGGTTTAATTCTGGGCATAACTTGTGCGATTTTTATCGTTCCGGCATTGGTCGAAATCGTGCGGCTTTTATCAAAAAAATCGAAAAGACAGTCAAGTAAGCAGTTAAATTTTTGAATACCCGTTCGATTTGAAATTGCCGTTAAATTAGTGGTCTTTTATTTCCACTTTCAGAACAAATTCGCCTTCGGTTGCGCCTTTTGCTCCGGCAACTCCGATGAGAATGCTGTAAGCCGAACCGACCGAAATATATTCGATTTTGCGCGTGCCGGCATCTTTGTTTTTGACTGTTCTGCCGCCGCCCAAATTTGCATAAATCGGATAACTCGCTTCGCACGAGATCGCTGATTTAACATTCGGCGGAACGGTTTGATCATTCGCGCTTGATCCTTGTCGAAGTGCATAAAGGCTGATTTGCGCGTTATTTTTCGGCGTAACCGTAACCGTCATCGCCGAAGCCGCCGGAAGTGTGATGCGGTAAAAAACATGATTGCCGTTAAACATTTCAAAGCGTGTTCCGGGAAAACACGCAACATTGCTTTGTTCTGCCCAACGCAAAGACGAAAGGATTTGCCCATCTTTGATATTTCCCGTAACTTCTCCAATAGTTGAGTTTGCAGGTAAAGTCAGCGGCGTAACTTTGACAGATTTTTCATTCGTTGTCTGTGAAAAAATCGTCGTTGCCAAAACTGTTATAAAAATAAATATTTTGATCGTTGATTTCATAATTTCTCCTTCTTCAAGATTATTTTGTCCGTTTCCAAGTTTCTTTGGTGTCATATCCGGCACCCGTAGCATTGCTTAACACTTTCAGAGTTACTTTTTTCCCGATTTCGTATCCGTCCAAGGCTTGAAAAAGTTCTTCCATCGCTTTTTCCGAATCTGAAAAATCGTATAATTGCCCGAATGTTCCCGGTGCGAGACAGCCTTGCAAAGTATCGGGATTATCTTTTGCCGCCGCGTGAATCAAAACGCTTCTGATTCTTGCGTCCGTTGGTCGAAGACATTTTTTTGGATTGGCAGAAGGCGTTCCGTTCAAATTATGAGTTTTCATACTGTGTTCCATTTCATATTCGCCCATTCGCAAACTGCTGTATGTCAGCGTTACATCATTTTCGCGGGTGGCGAAAACAGCAGTCATTGATTTTCCGCTCATAACCTTTAAAATGCCTTTTTCATTGCCGCTTAGATCGGGACCGACTCTCAATAAAGTCAAATATATTTCCGCCATTTTAATTCTCCTTTTTGATTAAGATTTATGTTTTAATATTGAATTTGACGAGTTTCCATTTTCCGTCTTCTCTGACGTATTCAAACTGAAAATTCAGATCGGGCGATTTGGTTGGAAATTTTCCTTTTGTTTCGATAACGTAATTTTCGCCGACTTTTCGCATTTCGGCTTTTTGGGAAAATTCGGCTTGTGTTTTTTCGGCTTCTTTGAAAAGCGGAATTGACAAATCTTTTTTAGTGGCAAAATTGCCGAATGAATTCTTAATTTCTTCGGCGTTATATTTTTGTTGGAAAGCGTCTGAAGTTTTTCGCCGCAAACCTTCAAAATCATCTTTTTCCAATGCTTCGGTAAAATCTGCCATCGTCGCTTTGACGAGTTTTTGCAAATCTTCGCTTGTCGGTTCTTTCGGAATGCCGACCGAATAATTAAAATTACAGCCGACGGCGAAAATCAAAACCATAGATATAACAAATCCGATTTTTAATTGATTATTTCTCATAAATTTAACTTTTCCTTTTTAATTATTTTTGGCTATTTTTTTTGCTTCAGGCACAATTTGTTTGAAAATCCAAAGTCTGAACATTGAAGTAACTGACTCGGTTTTATCCCTGACCGAGAAACAAACTTCGCCTTGGCATTCAATAATTTCAAAATATTCTTTGTTCTTTAAGCTGATCGATACGCCGTCAGCATTATTTTTCTCGCTTATGATTTTCAACTTTTGCTCGCCAATATATTTTTTCCTGAATTCAACTTCTTTTCGGGCATCGTCAACATTATTGAAAACGCTGACATCAAAAAAAGTCAGCTTTTTCGGGTCTTGTTCGGAATAGAAAGATGCGTTGATTTTGTCTTTCGGATAAGGATAAAATTTTGTATCGCTTTTGTTGATCTGATAAAGTTTGAAATCGCCGAATAAATTCTGTCTGGATTCAACTAAAGTCTGCAAATCTTTAGGTTTAGGCGAAATTTGCCGATTTGAATTTGTATTTACCTGTGCCTGATTCGTGTTCGGTTTTCCTTCAAACGTCGTTCGCGGACGCGAAAAATAAACTAATCCGACAGCGGCGGCGACAATCGAAAAAACGCCGATTAAAACGATCGCTGCGATTCCGGCTAAAATCAGATAAGTTTTTTTGTTCGATTGCATAGTTTTTTCCGTTGCTGAAAATGTTTTAGAATCTAGTGTTTTCCATAATCTTTATTCAAAACGCTCTATTTCACTTTGTTTGAAGGCGTATGAAACGGCGTTCCTTTGGTCGGAATTTTGCTTGCCATCGCCTTTCCTTCTACTGATTGCCACGGGATTCCGTAGAAAAATCCGTCATTCGGCAAAGGCAAAAGTCGAAAATCATATTCGCTTCCGCCGTTCGGGACTTCCGTTTCAATCAAAAATTCGTTGTAATTCAAATTGATGTTGCCCGAACTTTGTTCAGCGTGCGGAACAGGACTTCCATCGCGTCCGATTGTCCAACGAAATGTGCGGATTGTTTCGCCGTTTATCTTAAAATCGCATTGCCATTTTCCTTTGTAATCCCTTAAACCTAACCGATTTGCACCCGAATCGCCTTTCAAATAAAGCGGCAGACGGATTCGATATTGATTGAACGAAACCTCGTCCATATATTCATTTGCGGTTTTATATTGCGGGGCGATTCGGTCGGTATAAATCGCCGTTTCCCAACGTGGCGACCAAACGTCAACGCCATCGGAATACGGACTTTGACCTGTAAATTTCAGCGGATTTCCGTCAACTGTGCAACGCAAATTTCCGTCCTTCAAACGGTCAACCTGGCGTTTTTTCGAGATATTAAAATAGATTTCGACTTCGCTGACGTAATCGCTTTCGCCTCGGATTCGGTAATAATTCGGATAACCTTTCGGACGCAAAAACAAAATACTCGCGGCAGTTTCGGCGTGTCGTTGGACGTAATAATGCGGAACGTCTTCAACGGGAGCAGTCGCTAAACCGCGAACTCTGGTTGCTTCTCGAACATCGATTTTATACGTTCGCAAAAGTTTTTCCGCGTCTGTATCTCCATCAAAATAAAAGACTTTGACATCTAATTTACCTGTTTCCTTGATGATTTTCTTTTTGTCTTCGCAACCTTGAAAATTCGTCAATAAATAATCATCTTCGGGAACATTTCTATTTTGCGGAACAGGATCTTCCGCTTTTCGATAAGCCGTTCCTTCGCAACGAATTTTCGTCAATTCCTTACCATTTTTGCTGACGACCAAATTAAATCCGCTCCGATTCGGCACAGTTCCGAACATCCGCAAATACGAGCGAAGATGCCAACCAATCCCGACTTGACGGCGAGCGGCGGCATTATATTCCTGCAAAGGTTCAGCATCAAAAAACGTAAATCCGTCATCAATCACGATTTGCCGATTTTGAGATTTTGCAGAAGTTTCGCCCACTTTCGGCACTTCCGGTTTTTTTATTTTCGGAATGGTTATCGTAAATTGTGCATTTGCCGCGGCGGACAAAATAAATAGAACAAATAGTGTTTTCAAAAAATTAATTTTCATTGTTTCTAATTTCCTGTTCTAAAAAAATCGCTTCTATTTGTAGTGTCGCCAATTTTTAAAACCTTTCGTTTTTTTGCAAAATAAAAAAGACGACCAAAGTCGCCAAGTCAAAATCATCTGTGGTAGCGGATGATTGATGCTAAATTATTGAAAATTTAATTCACACGAAATTGAAAATCCGCCGCCGATTCATTTTTGCCCGCCGAATTTTTGCCGTAAAGATTAATGCGGTAATCGCCTTTGCCAAGATTTTTTGCCGGAACGAAAAGATTTAACGCAGATTTTTGCGGTTTCAAGTTGCCGCTTCGATAAATAATTTTTCCGTTTCCGTCTGTTATTTCGGCTTGAAATATTTTGTAATCAACCGTTTTCAGATTTAACCGAAATGTCGCACCGCTCGCATTTTTCGGCAAATTTAGTTCGTTTATTTCGCCGTCAGTTCGCAAAGTTCCGGCAAAAAGTGCCAAAACAGGATTTTGAGAAATTGTTTCAATCGGAGTTTTTTTCGGTTCAGGCGTTTTTGTCGGAGTCGGAGATTTTTCGAGAGTTTTTGTTGAATTCGTTTCGACATTTGATTGAGTGTTTTGATTTGAATTAAATATATTTGTTTCAACATTTAAGTTGATATTTTTGTTTGCAATTTCAGTGTTTGCAGAATTTCCATTTTTAACAATTTCCGTTTTATCTGTTTCGAGATTTCGAGTTAAAAACCAACCTCCGAATATCAAAACGAGCAAAGCAAACGCAGTTCCAAACGCAAATTTCGGCGTGAAAAATAATTTTCCAAACCAATTCCAAACTGATTCTTTTTCCACTTCGTTTGTCGTTTTTTGTCGAAGTTCTGCAATCAATCGGCGTGAAAATTCGACTTTGTTCCGGCGTTTTTCTGTTTTGAGAAAATGCGTTTCAAATTTGACCTTTTCCGCCGAATCCATAAATCCGCGAATATATTTTTCGATCAAATCGGCTTCAAACGCCCGCATTTTCTCAAGCAATTCGTAATCGGCGGCAAATTCGTTTTCAAATGCAAAACGCTCGTCTTCCGCCATTTTGCCGAAGAAGAATTTTTCAAAATTTTGTTGGTTATCAGTTCGTTTCGTCACTTTTTCTACGCTCATTTATAGTGTCGCCGATTGCAAAAACCTTTCGTAAAATAATTTTAATTTGCCGCAGATTAACGCAGACAAACGCAGATTTTTTCGACTTTCCTTCCAAATTTATCCGCGAAATCCGCGAAATCTGCGGCTAAAATTTTCTTTATTTTCTCTCACAACAATCTTTCGTGCATCGCTCTAATTTTTCTCGCAAACGGCTGATACGAATTCGCAAACTATTCAAATTCAGTTCTAATTTTTCCGCTAAACTCTTGCGTTTGCTTATCATAGTCGATTCTTCGGTGTCGTAATAATCAACCAAAAGTTTGCGTTTTTTTTCTGGAAGCTGTGCCAGACATTTTCGCAAACATTCGAGATTTCGTCGTTTCAAATCTTCCGCTTCAAAATTTTCGGCGAAATTTTCCGTGTCCGAAACCTCGTCTAATTCGGCGTTTCGCAATGATTTACGCTTGTGTTCAAGCACGACAAATTTTGCGATTGAGATGCAAAATGCTTCGATATTTTCAACAGTTTCGCCTTCGACAATCTTTTTCGTCACGCGATCAAAAACGATGTCGGTCAATTCTTCCGTGTTTTCACAATCTCGCCATTCAAAAAAACTTTCCAAACTCAAACGCAATCGCAAATATTTCTCCGCCGCCGCATCTTCATCAGAATCAAGTGTTTGCAGAAATTGTTCAAAGTCCGTTTTGGATAAATTTTTGAGCATTCAAGGCTTAAAAAGGTTTTGGAAAATATTTAACTTTTGTAGTTTCAATTCCGTAAAACGGTTCAATGAATTGCCGTCTGCTTTAGCTGACGGAACTCGTTTGAATAGAATGACAGGCTTTAGCCGAAATTATAAAATCATCAATCATCCTTTTTGCTTTAGCTAAAGCTCAGAGGATTTTTTTCTTTTTGTTTCGGCTAAAGCCTTGAATAAGTTGCTTTTATCAATCCGGCAGCTAAAGCAGACGGCAATTCAAAAAGCCTTTATTTCCAATCGCCGAGCAATGTAAAAGCACTCCAATAAAACGGCGATTTGTAACGCGGAATTTTCATCATTTCGAGTTTTGCCTGACGCAAAGCCGCCGATGCAGACATATTTTTTTCGAGATGATTTCGATAAAAAAGTTTCATAAATTCCGCCGTCGCCGAATCGTCAACTTTCCACAAACTCGCCACAATTCGCTTTGAACCGGCGTATAAAAATCCACGCGACAAACCAATCAAACCTTCGCCGCGAATGTCTTTGCCGAGTGCCGTTTGGCAAGCCGAAAGCACGACTAAATCGCTGAGAATATTAAGGTTATAAATATTGTCGAGATTTAAAAAGGCATTTTGTTCGTGTCCGTTTTCGTCAAAAATCGAAAAAAACAAACCCGAAGCGGCTGGTTTTGAAGTATCCAAAAATCCGTGTGTCGCAAAATGCAAAATCCGATAATCGACAAGGTTTTTGTCTGATACATTTTTAAGATTTGCGTCAAAATCGGTTCGCAAGTTTATTTTACCCTTTGCTGCAAAAGTCGAAATATTCAACGCTTCTTGGCGTGAAGCGATCAGACGCGGAAGGTTTTGTCCGAAAACCGGATTTCGCACAAGCTGTTTATTTTCTTTGGTTTGCGGTAAATTTGGGCGTTTGATTCTCGAGTCTTTTCCATCGAAAACAGGATCGGCAAAAATCGCAATCGTTTTGTTAAATTGCTTTGCGTCCGCCGAATTTTCCCTGATTTGAGCCAAAACCGAAGCCGACGGCAAAATTACGATTTCGTTTTCTTCCGCCAAAACTTTCGACGCTGAATTCGGCGATTGCAAAGCCGAAAACGGCAAATATTGCAGAGTTCCTTCGGCAACGATTACCAGACGTTTTCCCGCGATTTTCGATTTTATTTGACCGAATAAGCTGTGACTCAATTCGTTTGAATTTTTAGCAAGCAGAGCTTTTTCAGACGGCTTATCAGCGACAATTAAATTATAGAAAATATTGGCTTTATCTTCGATTTGACGACGCGAAGGCAAAACGAAAACGTCAATGGAATTCTTTGAAACAATCCACAAAAAACTTCGATTTTCGCCGAGTTTATATTCAAGCAAAATTGTTTTTTCGTCCAAAAGATTCTGAATTTCGATTGCAGAAATCGTTTTTCCTTCGGTCAAATCGGCAAATTTCGGATTATTTTTTCTGAGTTCCAAACGCGAATTTTCCGTTTCGGCGGTCAAAGTCTGAATTTCGTCATTGATTTTCGCAACTTGTTCGGCGGTCGGATTTTCGCTCAAAAGTCTTTGGCGAGCATTATATTTATCGTTCAAAAGACTTTGCGAAGTTTGGAATTTTGCTAATAAATCCGCGTCAATTCCTTGTTTGAAATTAACATTCGCTTGTTGTAAAAGTTCTATCAAACTGCGTGAACGCGAACGTTCGCTAATCTCTAAAGCCTTTGAAATGTGCGATTTATCTTTCGTTTTTTCAAAATTTGAAATCAGCAGATCAATATAAAGTTCGTAATAATTTTGGACGGTCGAAAAATATGCGTAACGAACTTCCGAACCGATCAATTCGCCGCGAATCGCTTCGACAATTTCCAAACCTTTGCTGACATTCAAAATCGCTTTTTCAAAATTGTCGTCATTATTGTCCAAAATCGCTAAAAGATAAAAAGATTCGGCTTCCATTCGCCTGTCGCCGAGTTCGACCGAGCGAATATTTGCTTCGCCGATATTTTTGCGGCTCTCGATTTTTTGCTGATTTTTGGCTTGAATTTTTCCGAGATTGAGCAACGAATTGGCGATTCCCCATTTGTCTTCGATCTTTCGACGCAAATCTAAAGATTGCTGTAAATAATTGATTCCATTAAGCAAATCGCCTTTTAAGGAAAAATTTGTGCCGAGATTGTTGAGCGTTACGGCAACGCTTCTTTGTCCGCGATTTGATTGGTCTTCCGATTTAATTTCGAGCGATTGACGGAAAAACTTTTCGGCTTCGACGTAATTTTCCAGCCGCATATACGCATACGCGAGATTGTTCAAATAAATGCCGATGCTTGGACGATTGCCGATTTCTGTTTGAATTTTTATAGCTTGATTGTAATTTGAAATTGCCTTGTCGTATTCGCCTAAATCGTTGTAAATAATGCCCAAATTGTTGACAGATGAACCTTCGTATTGACGATTTCCGATGTCTTGCCAAATCTCCAAACTTTGCGTATAAACGTCCAAAGCATTCTGAATTTCGCCGAGTTGTTCGTAAATCAATCCGCTCGAAAGGAGTGCGATTCCTTCCCAAACTCGATCTTTTTTAACTTTGGAAAGTTCAATAATTTCCCGCCAAATCGCCAACGCCTCACGCCGACCTTCAATCGTTCCTTTCGCTCTCGCAATGCTTGTTGATTCCGCAAGTTTGGTAATTTTTTTCGCCGCTTCGTTGATCTGAAAATCTTCCGCGACAGTTTGCCGGATTTCTTTCAGCAAAATTTTATATTTCCCAACCGGCGAACGCGGATTTGCCGGCGAAACGTAAATTTTATAAACGCCCGTCTGCATTGCAATTACCAAAATCAAATCATCGCCTAACAAACCACTGGGCGATTCGGTTTCGATAAATCGCTCGCCCAAAGGATTTTCCGCCGCGAGAGAAACATCAATTCCGTTTTGCACAATTTCAATTCGGGCGGTTTGATTTTTTAATAAATTAACTGAAAAAGTTTGCGTTTCGCCGCCTTTTATTTCGTATTCTTTTTGCTCATTTAAAACTAAATTTATTGGAGCAATTTGAGCCTTGATATTTAAAGTCGAAACCGACAATAAGCCTGTAAATATAAGAAAAGCAGATATTAAAGATAACTCTCTAAATATACCCATTCCTCTTTTAATCGAAATTTTTCTCACACTTCAACTTACCTAATTTATTATTTTTTGACAATAAAAAAAGTAAATCAAACTGATTATTATATTGACTAAACCACGAAAAAAGCGCAGAATTATTTCTGCATTTGGAAGTTATGAAATTTAGTAAAGACAGCGCAACGGAAGAGGCAAAACGTGATTTGGCGAAACGTCTGAATATCGCGGAAAGCGAGATAAAAACCGTTTCCGCCACCGATTCGGATTTTCCGAATATGTCGCTCGGTGCGCCTGTCGGAGATGAAGCAATAGCGATGATGATTGCGACGGGGTGGATAATTACGCTCGGCGCAAACGGCAAAAATTACGAATATCGCGCCGATAAATATTCTCTTCGTCTGCGCGGATTTAACGGAACAAATTATATTGTGAAATCGTGAAATATCTGGAGTTAAAAAAATGAATCGAAACAATATTTGGATACATATTTGCATTGCAGTTGTAATTGTTACTTTTGCGGCGGTTTTGGGACAAGTTCGACGTTGGCAGATGTCGCCGGTCGTAACGATGCCGAAAACAATCGAAAGACAAACGCAAAAACCGACTACAACCAAGCGTTCGACCGTTGAAAGCGAGCCGGAAATTTTGGTGAAATTTCGCCCGAACGTAAGTTTGGCAGACATCAAAAAACTTGCGACGAAAAATAATGACCGCGTAGAAGACGAAATCGAAACCGTCAAAGGCTTGGTTTCGATTGATGATTTGGACAACGCTGACGCAAAAACCGTTGCCGAGCAATATTCAAAAATGACCGATTTGGTTTTGTATGCCGAACCGAATTTTCAGATAAATCTGAATGACCCGACGAATACGAATTCAACGAAAAATTTGCTTTTGCGTGAAACCGATTCGGATGAAAATTTGCCGAATGACCCGATGTTTAATGACCAATGGGCTTTGAGCAATAATGGTCAGACAGGCGGAAAGGCAAAAGCTGACGTTTCTGCGCTCAAGGCTTGGCTGAAAACGCAAGGCAGCGACAAAATCGTTGTTGCGGTTTTGGACACGGGCGTTGATTACGCACACAGCGATCTTTCATCAAACATCTGGTTTCGCCCCGATAATGTTCCGCAATATTCGGATGACGAACTCGGAACATTCAACGATTTGCGCGGTTTTAACGGCACGGACAACCAAGCCGACCCGATGGACGACAACGGACACGGAACGCATTGCGCCGGAATTATCGGCGCGGAAGGCGACAACAACGAAGGCATTGCGGGCATAAATTGGAAAGTCCAAATTATGCCGCTCAAATTCTTGGGCAAAGGCGGATTTGGCACGACGAAAGACGCGATTGAAGCGATAAACTACGCGCTCGACCGCAAACGCAACGGCGTAAATCTTCGCGTTATCAGTGCAAGTTGGGGTTCGACGCAATATTCAAAAGCTCTGGAAGATACAATTCGTGCGGCTGGCGAAGAAGGCGTTTTATTCGTCGCGGCGGCAGGAAACGACGGCACGAGCAACGATAAACGTCCGCATTATCCGTCAAATTATGATTTACCGAACGTCATCAGCGTTGCCGCAACCGACAGCAATGACGCGCTGACTTCGTTTTCAAATTACGGCACGAAAACCGTCCACATCGCCGCACCCGGCAGAGAAATTCTTTCAACGTGGCTCAACGAACAATACCGCGAAGCATCGGGAACTTCGATGGCAACGCCTTACGTTTCAGGTGTTGCGGCTTTGGTTTTGGCTTCAGAACCGACACTTTCAGTCGAAAAACTGCGTGAAAGACTTTTGAAATCGGTTGATAAATGCGACGCACTAAAAGATAAAGTCCAAAGCGGCGGCAGATTAAACGCCGCCAAAGCCTTGGGCGAATAAAAGCGGAAAAGCGGAAAAGTGAAAAAGTGAAAAGGTGAAAAGGTGAAAAAGTTTTGTTGAACTTAATCAACAGCTTTTTCACCTTTTCACTTTTTCACTTTGCACTTTGCACTTTGAAAACCTTGACAATTAACCCGAAATAAAGCTATATTGTTCGCACATCAAGTTACACGAAAAAATCAACATTACTGATTTATTTCGATTAGGTTAAATCGTTTTTTTGCCCACTTGCTTTCGGCAACTAAACCTTGAGATAACAAACTTTCTCTTGCCTCTGGAGACTTTTATTGTTATGAAAAAAGAAAGTTCCGCTTCCAATGGAAAAGATTCGGACGCTTCATTTATTGATTTCGAAACCGACCGTTACGGTTCGCTCAAGTTGATTGATTGGTTCGACCTCAACCGTGTGCAAAACGCGCACGTTTTGGTTATCGGTGCAGGTGCAATCGGCAACGAAGTCTTAAAAAATCTTGCTTTGCTCGGCGTTGGCAATATCTACATCTACGACCGCGACACGATTGAAATGTCCAATTTGACGCGCTCGATTCTCTTTCGTGCCGAAGATTGCAACCGCCTTAAATCGGAAGCTGCCGCCGATGCAATTCGCAAAATAAATCCTGATATAAATGTCGTTTGGCGCAATGGCGACATTCGGTTCGATTTGGGCTTAGGCGTAATTCGGCGAATGGATGCGGTTATCGGCTGTCTGGACAATCGCGGAGCGCGTGTAAAAATCAACGAAGATTGTTTTCGCGTCGGGCGACCTTGGGTTGATGCCGGAATCGGTCAACTTAACGGACAAATTCGCGTTTTTTCGACGGAAACCGGCGCGTGTTACGAATGTTCATTTACCGAAGACGATTATGAACAAGTCGGAATGCCGTGCAACCGTCTGGCAAGTATCTACGCGGCGGAAGGCAAAATCCCGACAACACCGACGATTGCTTCAATTGTTGCCGGCGTGCAAGTGCAGGAAACTTTGAAACTGCTCGATTATAAAAATTGGGAAGGTCGCACGCTCGTCAGCCACGAATTGATTTTCAATGGCACAG
>CALMEH010000530.1 GCA_937863115.1 uncultured Acidobacteriota bacterium | reverse complement strand
AGGTGTCCAAGAAGTGCCGCCTTTTGCAGAGCGATAAAGCCCGCCTTGTGCTGCGCCAACATAAACGCTGCCAGGATTTGTCGGAGGAACGGCGATTGAAATAACTCTGCCCGAATATCTGAAACCGCCGGAAACAATAGGATTCGGTCCGATTGCCGTCCAATTTGCCAGAAGCAAATTTTTCTCCGGGGATGAAGGACGTTCCGCCAATTCGCGTTCCTGCCTGTCCATTTCTTCAACCGCTTTCGGGCGGTCGAGCGGACTTGGGATAAAATCATTGTTTAAACCCCGTTTAAGCGCGGCACCATTGGCACGTTGTTCTAAAAATTCTTCTTTCGTAATTGAATTTTTAGCATTTTGAAGCATTGCCGGAATGTCGGGTTCGCGCTCAATAAACGGATTGTCAACATTAGCCACAGTCTTGTAAATAGGCGACCAAAAGGCAAAAACCAAGGCAACCAAAGCAAACAGAAATACGGGTAAAATTATTTTTTTCATACAACTCTTCCTAAATGTAATTTTTTTTGGGACATTAAGTTAAAAAAGGGATACGGACGTAATGATTCGATTCTAATTTTATTTAATTGATTTTTCAAGCTAAATTTTGTTTTCATTTTCTTTTTCAGCTTGATTCTCCTTCGCTAAGGCGTAAAGTGCCGATTTTACTTGAAAAGGCGTGAGTGTCGGATTCGCTTCCAGCAAAAGCGCGATTATTCCGACAATATTTGGACAAGCAAAACTATTGCCCGTCAAACTTTTATAACTTCTGTTCAACCAAGCTGTGCGAACATTTACGCCCGGCGCGGTTAATTCAATGATTTCACCGTAACGGAAACCGAAGTTAAACGGATCAGTTTCGGTTGATTTGCTCACCGAAATCAGCGATGACGAAAAAACAGACGGAAACGAAGGTTGCGGCAAATTGTTTGCTGCTGCGACTACAATACAGCCTGCCCGATAGGCGCGGTCGAGCAAATCGTGGAGTTCGTTGAAATAATTCGATTTTGTCGTGCCTAAACTAAGATTAATTAAACGATAACGATGCTTTATCGCATAATCCAAACCGTAAAGAAAGGCTTGGGAATTGCCGACGTTGCCTGCCCCCAAAACTTTTATGCTGTAAAACTCGGTGTCCGGCGCAATACGCGAAATAATTCCGGCACAAGCCGTGCCGTGACCGGTCGAATCGCCACTTTCGGAAGGATCAAATAAAACTTTTCTGTCATCAACCCGTGCTTCAACAGATTCGATAACTTTCCCATTTAAATCGGGATGCGAAACGTCAATTCCGCTGTCAATTATGGCAACGGAAACGCCTTTCCCCGTCCGCATTTTCCAATTATCATCAAGTTGGAAATACGTCGAAACGGTGGCAAATTGATTTGCTTCGTATCCTGAAATCTCTGACATATTTTTTCAGTTAAGTGTTTAGAGAGAAAAATTCTAGCTTCCTACACCAAGTCAAAATTCAAAAAACTTCCCTCTTCCTTTATTTTTGCGTAATTCAAAATCGCTTCTAAAACTTCCCGGCATAATTTGCGTTCAGCTTCACCGCGAGAAGAAATGTCCCGCAAAAGAACGGCTAATTCAATCATTTCTCGGTGTTCGGTGGAATCGCGTTGCGTATTGAGCCATTCGCGCACATCGGAAAACTCCATTGGGTCACTTACATCAAACAATTTGCTTCCCAAATCTCTAAATATTTTGGCAAATTCGTAAGCGTTCACAAGCGAAGCAATCGCGTCGGCATAAAGCGTAGCGTTGTCCATTTCGTCCGGCGTAAATGCTTCAAATGGCGGTTCGCCAAGGCGGTTAACGTATTCCAATACACCGATAATTTCGCCGTTATAATTCAAAGGCGTGGCAAGAATTGTCTGCGTCGAATAACCCGTTTTTTTGTCAACTTCGGCATAGAAACTTTCTTCTTCGCCAACATCGGTAATTGCCATCGGTTGCCCCGAAGAAAAAACAAAACCGGCAATTCCTTTTCCGGCGGGTATTTGCAGATTTATTAACTTATCGGCAACCTTTCCGATTGCGGAAAGAAACCGCAAATCACCGTCGTCGCCGTCGCGGATAATAACTGATGCTTCTTCTGAATTCATCGCTTTTGCCGATATTTTCAAAAGATTTTCTATTGATTTCGTCATCGGTTCGGTCAGTGAATTTGCCACATCAACCGTTTCAATCAGCGATTGCAATTTTCTTTCCAGATTTTGCTTGTTTATTTCCGACATTTTAGAAATTTTCCTTAATTGGTTTAGTTTAATCAATTTAAGCCAATGAGAACAAGGAGCGGTAGCGGGTTGGTTTAATGGCTCAATAAAAAGTTGTATCTATCCACGTAAAATATAAAAGACACGAAAAGATTCTAAACCTTAAACTTTTCCGTTCTTGGGCGTGTTTGGGAGTGGACAGATAATCTTTCTCTAAACCCTTATTTAGCCGTTTCGACTTGGCAAAACTGCCTGTCCGATACCGCTAGACGGTTCTCATCCTCAAACTGCAAATTAAGGTGAAATTTCTTTTGGAATTTCTTTTCTATTAGCACTTTCCTCAAACCAAATTATTCACAAACGATTTTGCAAAAGGCAGATTTATTTTGTAAGATTTGCCCAAAAGCTAATCCAAATTTTTCCGTTTTAGGGTTCGGAATTTTTGTTTTTAAATCGAAGCCGAAAAAGGAAATAAAAGTTTTATGAGAAAAATAACGTCGTTCATTTTAACAATTTTCGTCATCGGCAATACGTTTTCATTTGCACAAACAAAGAGCGTTACTCAAATTCCCGATAGCGAGCCGTTTAAACTCGAACGAGGAGGTTCATTTTCAGCTTCGACCGCAAAATCCGTAAAACCGCAAACGAATACGCTGCCGGCAAATATTACGCAAGACGTTTCAGACGCGCTGGAAATTATCAAAAAAAATCACGTCAACGGGAAAAAACTTGATTATAACGAACTCGTCAAATCTTCGATTTCTTCGATGCTTCGGACGCTTGATCCGCATTCAAATTATTATGATTCAGCCGAATACCGTGATTTGCTGGACGACCAACAGAGCGAATATTCCGGCATTGGCGCAACAATTGCCAATTATAAAAAGAACGGAAAATACGAAACTTTTATCGTTTCCACCTTTCCCGAATCGCCCGCTTACAAAGCAAATCTTCGTTTCGGCGATAAAATTACAGCGGTCAACGGCGAAACTGTTTCAGGAAAAGATTCCGGCATTGTGCGCGATAAAGTTCGCGGCAGAAAAGGTTCGATTGTCCGTTTATCAATCGAACGCGCCGACACCAAAAAAATCGAAATCGTCGAAATTCGTCGCAACCGCGTGCCGCAACCTTCCATTCCGGACGCTTATTTGGTTCGACAAAATATCGGTTATGTTGATATGACCGAAGGATTTAACTACACGACCGCTGAAGAATTGCAGATTGCTTTAAGCGAACTGCATTCGCAAGGAATGAACGCTCTTGTTTTGGATTTGCGAGAAAATCCTGGCGGAATTTTGGATCAAGCCGTGAAAATTGCCGAAAACTTTCTGCCCGCCGGAAGCACCATTGTTACTCAACGCGGACGGTTTCGTGCCGACAATCGAGTTTGGAAATCCGCCAACAAATCGCCCGAAACAATGCCGCTTGTCGTTTTAGTCAACGAAGGTAGCGCGTCGGCTTCGGAAATCGTCGCAGGCGCGATGCAAGATTATGACCGCGCTTTGATTATCGGCGAAAACACTTTCGGTAAAGGTTTGGTGCAAAGCGTCATTGATTTGCCTTACGGCTCAGGTTTAACATTGACGACGGCGAAATATTATACACCTTCTGGGCGTTCGATTCAGCGCGATTATTCAAAAGGAAGTTTTTACGATTATTACTTGCACAAGGTAAAAATTGACGAAAGTGCGAAAATTCCCGCAAAAACAGTTACGGGCAGAACTGTTTTCGGAGGCGATGGAATTTCTCCCGACGAAATCGTTAAAGCCGAGCCTTTTAATCCTACGGAAATAGGATTGCTTGACCCGATCTTCTTTTTCACGAGCAACTTAATCAGCGGAAAAGTTCAAGGTTTTGAAAATTACAAACATTCTAAAGCCACCGAATTCGGTAAACGAATTCGTTCGAACGATTTTGAAATTTCGGACACACTTTTTACAGAATTCAAAAAATTCCTTTCTGACGAAAACGCATGGGAAATATCAGGCGAAAAAATTGAAAAGGAAAAGGAATTTATCACTTCGCGCTTAAAATTCAATCTGGCAATTGCTAAATTCGGCAGTGTTGCAGCTAATCAACTTTTAATCGAAGATGATCCGCAAATCGCCAAAGCCATTTCAGCCTTACCAAAAGCCAAGCAACTCGCGCTCGCCGCACAAAAGGTTAAAAATCGTTAATTTGAAAAAAAAATATCCGCCGTTTTCCCAATTACGGCGGATATTCTTGAAACAGGAGGAATCAGAAAGATAAAAAGCCCTGCTTTCAGTTAAAAAAGAACGGCTCTGGCTTGCTGTCCATAAATAATGATGCCGAAGTTTTCGGCAAAGTTGCTTTTTAGAAAAATATTTTTGCTTTTATTTTAAATATTTCAAAATCAAACCTTTCGCACCGACCGCCAAACCATATTTTTTCGACATATAAAGTCCGTAAATATTGTCTTTTGTGCCGCTGTCTTGTTTTACCCAAGTTTTTCCCTTGTCCGATGAACGCAAAATCGTGCCGTCAAAACCGACAATCCAACCGTTTTTGTCGTCGGCAAAATCAACGCGCAGAAAAGTATTCGAGAAATTAGTTTTTACCGTGTCCCAAAATGAGCCGCCATTTTCAGTTCGCAAAATAACGCCTTCTTCGCCGACGATATAACCGTCACGCTCATCGCGGAAATCAACATTATAAAGGTCTTTTGTCGTGCCTGATTTTTGAAGTTGCCAATTTAAACCGCTGTCCTGTGTAGTTAAAATCACGCCACCGCCGCCGACAATCCAGCCGCGCGAATTATTTGCAAAATCGAGATGATAAAGCTCGGCTTTTGTCGGCACAATCACACGCGACCAAGTTTCGCCGCCGTCATTTGTTCGCATCACGAATGAATCAACGACAATCATTTCATCTTTGTTTGTTTTTTCATTTCTGAATTTCTTCAAAACCGAGCCGATAACAAAACCGAGTTTTTTATCGGCAAAACGGATGCTCAAAAATTCGGGAGTTGTGCCGCGAAATTCGGTTTGGTTAAAAATCACGACTTTTTGCCACGACTTGCCGCCGTCGCGTGTGCTGAAAAAATCAGTTCCGGCAACGAGATAACCGTTATCATCGTTGCGAAAATAAATTTCGCTGATGTCTTCGCGGGTGTTTATCGCCTGTTTCTGCCAAGTTTTTCCGCCATCGTTAGTAATGCCGAGATAACCGTTATCGCCAGCGATAAAGCCTTTGCTTTCAGAAGTAAAAAATACCGCGACCAAATCTTTGGAATCCGTAACGCGGCTGTTCATCCACGAAGATTGCCCGAAAATCTGCGCCGGAAATAAAACACAAAATGCTAATATTAAAAATGTTTTTCTCATAATAAAAAAACCGAATGACTAAAAACGATTAAGATACAGTCTTTTTCGCCAAAAGTCATTCGGTCAAATTCTCAAAGTTTCGAGTTCAAGGTTCAAAGTTCAAAGTTTGACATCTCATAACTTTGAACTTTGAATTTTGAACCTTAAACTTAATTAATCCTATAAACCTTGCCTTTCCATACAACAACGACTTTTTCACCGAGCGAAAGATACTGCGCTAAATCCTTTTCTTTAGTGATTAAATCGTAAAATTCGTTGCTTGCAAATTGCAACTTAACTTCTGGCAATTTCGATCCTTCCTTTAATTCGGAATCAATCCAAACGCCGTTTTCGAGATAAAAAGTCTTCACGCCGATTTTTCGCAAAGTTTTTTGAATTCTGATTGAATCTTCATTAGTTTCTTCACTCTTAACCGTTACAGTTTCCTGTTGTTTTTTTGCATCGCGGCTCATCGTGACCGCGCCTTGTCCGGTTGTCGGTGTCGGCATCTGGCGAATGTTTCTGTCATTACTGCGACTTAAAACTTTATTTTCTCTTTCGCTTCCGTCCGTTGCCAAATACGATGTATACGGCGTTACAATTCCGTAGCGCGTTCCCAAATCAACAACCTCGTCGCGCAATTCTTTGTTTTCACCGTTCGTGCGGATTTGTTCGACCAACCACCCAACACGGCGCGTTGCCCATAGACGCGGAAGAAAATCGTTTTTTTCGGCGCGATACGGAAAATCAAGATTTGTGTAGTTAAATGTTCGATTTTGTTTGCCTGCTCTGCCGGTTAATTTCAAAGTCAAATTATCAATGTCCAACGGGTTTTTATAACGTCCGATGATTGTCAGTTGTGTTCCTTTGAAAATATCGGTCAATGAACGCGGATACATCAAATCGGTTTGCAATCTGCCGAAATCTATTTCCAAGCCGGTCAAAACCGGGGAATTAACTTTTGTGAAAAAATTTCCGACTTTAACTTCTAAATCTTCCTTCGGTTCGACATAATCTGCTGCGCCATTGTTTTCCGCTGCCAATTTATCAAGCAAAACAGTATTCACGTCATAACCTACGCCAAATGTGAAAAGCCGCAATCCTTCGACTTTGATTTGTTTGGCGTTATTTATTATTTTTTCGACATTCGATTCGCCGACAGTCGGCAAACCGTCGGTCATAAACACGAGCATTTTCGGTCTGTCCGATGAATCGAATTGTTTCAAAGCCGCTTTCAGAGCGTCGTTGATATTCGTGCCGCCCGTTGGTTTGAGGTTTTTGACAAATTCTTCCCCGCGTTTTTTCCCGCTCGAATTTGCTTCAATCGGTTTCAATTCCATCAAATGTTCTTCACCCGCAAAATTTATGACATTAAATCTATCGCCTTCGCGCAGAGTTCTGATGCCGAAAAGCAGAGCGTTTCGCGCTTTTTCCATTTTGCCTTCGTCCGCCATCGAACCGCTTGTATCTAATACGAAAACGATATCTTTATTGACCAATTCGCTTTCCGTGATGTTGTCTTTCGGCGAAAGCATCAGCAAAAAATAGCCATCTTTTCCGGGTTCGCGGTAGGTCATTAAAGACATGCCGAAATCGTTATTTGAAAGTCCGTAAAATAGCTGAAAATCATTGTCATTTCCCCGCGTTTCAAACGAAACTGTTGCCGATTGTTCGCCTTTTCGATTGACCTCAACTTGATGCGACGGCGAATAAACATTTCTTAAAGCCTCTTTTCCGACAATCTCAATTTTGCCCGAAACTGTGCCGAATTGTTGATTATTTCTGATATTCGAGTTTTCAGTCTGTTGACGAATCCAAAGATTTTTGCCCGTTCCGAGCGGATAACGATAAGCAACCGTGCCGCTTTCCGCCTTTAAAACTTCGGTATAAGTCATTTCCAATTTTTTATCGGAATTCGGCGGAATCGGAAAAATCGAAGCCTGAAACAAATCTTTTCCGGCATATTCAAGCAAGCCCGGATCGCGTTGCCTTCTCACAATTTCATCATAAATCCGCCGGGCTTCTTCGCGTGTGCGAACTTCACCGACGAGCTTTTTACCATTTTCCCAAATCGCAAATTCGACAATCGAAGCCGTTTCGGGAATCGGGAAAAAATACGTTCCTTCCAAGGTGTATGGCGTATCGTTCCGAAAAACCTGTTCAAGATGCGTTGTGGCAATCTGACCTTCGATTTTCGTGTTGATATTGATTGATTTTACTGGAAGATTTGCCGGAAACGGCGGTTGAATCGGGGGTGGGAAGCCCGGGCGTCGTTCGCAAATTATCGGAACAATCACGCCCTGCGCGTGTGCGGAGAGAGAAAAAACCATACTCGCCAGAAGCAAGCAAAACAGACTAAACACTTTCATTATATTTCTCCTAAAACTATAGTTTTTTTGAGCGGAAATCAAGATTTTCGCTTGTTTGACGGTTTAAGGAACGAATGAAGTTGTCTTTTCTTGCAATAAAAAGAAGAAAAAGAAATGATTAATTAAAAATCAACCGTCTCCCTTTCTCCGCTTCTCGCTTTCTCCCTTTCTCTATTTCTCTTCCAGCGCGTCCTCAATTTCTTTTTCGAGTTTGACGCGAAGTTTATCAACCATAAAATCGGCGCGTTCAACGTCTTGTTCAAGCCGCGTTCTTGCGGTTGTGATTTGAATGAGTAAAGATTCGATGTTGCGTTTCTCATTTTCAAGCGTTTTTTTGCGAGCTTCGCGCACGAGTTCGGGGCGCAGTGTGCCGATTGTGGCGGAATAGCGATCAATTTGATCGGGCGTTAAATCGTAGTTTATCTGGTCAAGTCTGCCCTTCAAAGTGTTTTGTTTTTCAATAATTTCGAAAAGTTGTTTTCGCAAACTGTCGGCGCGTTGTTCGGCGCGTGTCAGAATGTCGAGATTCAACAGAAGCATTTTTTGCTTATCTTCTTTGCTTGATTTATTTTTTGATTCAAGTTGTGAAATTCTTTCGTTTAATTCGGCAATCATCGTGTTTGATTGCGAATCGTTCTCAACAGTTTTTTCGTCTTGACTTTGATTATTGGTGTTGTTTTGCTTCGGTTGTTCGTCGTTTTGATTGGCAAGGCTGATAATCTCAACTGAATTGGAGGAATAAAACGGCGTTGGCGTAGCTTTTGGCTTTGTCGTTTTTTTACGGCGCGTTTGGGCGTTGCCCACTTCGATAAAAACTGAAGCACAAAACAATATCAAAATCGCAGTTAAAACAAATATTTTCGCTTTCATAAATTTACTTTTCTTCTTTTTTCGGCAAACGCTTTTCGTTTTTCACATTATCGGGAAAGAAATCGCCCGTAAAAAATTCGACTGCGTTTTTCCCAAGTCCGACAAACGGAATCGCGTCCAAACCAGAATTCAAAACCCCTTTGACCAAACCTTTTTTCTTAATGTCGTTGCCGACTAAACCGATAGTCATTACAGTTCCAACGTAAGGAATTGTTTTCGCAATTCGTTTCGCTAACATCCAACCGCCAGCTTCGGCGGCTTTTCGTTTCAAAGTTTTAGTGTCATTTGCCATAAATTAAGGATAATATTATCAAACTTTTTAAATAAAATCGCGGATAATTGCTTTATCACTTTTCCACTTTTCGACTTTTTACTTGCGAAATTAAGATGACAAAAGCATACTTAGTTTTGCACGCAATTTTTACTCGAAAGTTTCAAAACAAAAAAAAACTCTATGTCGCTTAAAGTTCAAAAACTTGCGAAAAGATATGATGACCATTGGGTTTTGCGCGATGTTTCGTTTGTCGCGCAAACCGGAGAAATTACAGGCATTTTCGGTTCAACCGCCGCCGGAAAAACAACATTAATCCAAATTCTTGCCGGAACTGAAAAATGCAACGGCGGAAAAATTTTTCATAACGAAGCTGATGTTTCGGAAATTTCTTGTGAAAATCGAGGTTTTCTGTTGCCGAAATTAAAAAATTCTTCTTTTTGGAAAAGCCTTTTCAAACCCAATGACCGCCCCGAAATTTCTGAAGGCGAAGGGCAAATTCTCGCGCTTGAAGATGCAATGAACAAGGCAAACGGAGTTCTTCTGCTTGACGATACGTTTTGTTTTATGGACAAACCGAGCCGCGATAAACACTTTGGCGAACTGCGCCGCATTACCCGTGAAAAAAATCTTACTGTGATATTTGCCGGAAACGATTTCGAGGAAATTTTCGCACTTTGCAATAAAGTTGGCGTTTTAGCAAACGGTGCGATTCAACAATTCGGCGTTCCGCGCGAAGTTTACGAAAAACCCGCAAACCTCGAAGTTGCAAAGATTACAGGCAGAAATAACATTATCCGCGCTCGCCGAATTTCATCTTCAAAAATCGAAACACCCGAATTTTTAACACTCGACGGCGAACATCGAATTTTTGCCGACAAGACCGAAAAAAGCGCACTCGGCGCAATCAATCAAAATATTTGTCTGGCAATTCGTCCCGAACATATTTCGATTTCCTTCGGTGCATCGTTTCCTGAAGACAATCTGCTCAAAGCCACAATTACCGAAATAAATTTTCAAGGCGCAACGACTTTAATCAAACTCGATGCAAATAGTTTAATTCTTCACGCTCTCGTTTTGCGTCTCGTCGGTTTAAATATCGGCGATGAATGCGTTGTAGGACTTCCGCCGGATAGAATTTTGATTTTCAAAGATTAAAATTAAAAGATTCAATCAGTAAGTGCCACTTTACCAAGTGTTTATTTCGCCAATCAAAATAATAAGGAAGCGCGAAAAAAATGCTAATAATAAAAATATATTTCCCGCTCAGGCAAGGATTCCTTCATACTTGCATTAATCAAATTGTAGAATTTACTAAAGAAAATAAAATTATTGATTAAGAAAGAAAATAAAAAAAGCCTGTAAATGCTACCAACATTCACAGGCGAGTTTGTTATCTTTCAAGTCGAAATGACGTAGAAAAACAACTCTAAACGGTTAAAATCCTACTTCAAATCGCCTTAAAACATCAACTGAATAAAGTAAATACTTCGGATAAAAATGTAACTAAACACATTTTCGCTATGGATTTGTGTATTCAAAATTGCAAAAAATTGAGGAAGAAAACTATGTCAAAAAAAAAGAAAGAAGCAATAGAGTCAGGATTAAACAAGATTTCACAAGAGGTAAAAACAGATGAAAATGTTAAGCAACAAAGTTTTTGGAAATCTCTAAAAAACGGGCAAAAGTATTTAGTTATCGGATTAATTGCTTTTGCCTCGCTCGGGGTTTTTGGTTCGACGATGAAGTATTTAGAAGAATCAGCCCGAACAGAAGCCGAACTTGCCAAAACTAGAGGTTATTTGAATGATTTGCATGAAAACAAACCGGGTTTGTTTTCTAAACTCAATCCTTTTTCAACCTCACCCGCACCAAATCCGACACCGCAATTATCAAAAGAATATATCTATGCCGGAAGCCGAATATTGGCAGTTGAAGATGCCAATGCCACAAATGCTCCGCTTGCCGATTTAGCAATTTGGCGACCTTCAAACGGTTTATGGTGTGTGCTGGGCGGACCGGGTTCGCAACAGACAATTTTCCAATGGGGACAATCCGGCGACCAGCCCGCTCAAGGCGATTATGACGGCGACGGCAAGACCGATTTTGCAATTTTCAGACCGAGTTCAAGCACTTTTTGGATATTCAAATCAAGCGATAACACTTACTATTCAATCCCATTTGGGACAACAGGCGACCAAATCGTCCAAGCCGATTATGACGGCGACGGCAAGACGGATGTAGCTGTATTTCGCCCAAGTAATGGAGCTTGGTATTGGTTAAATAGCGGAAATAATTTTTCGTTCAGCTATCTATATTTCGGTCTTTCAACCGACAAACCGATTCCAGCTGATTACGACGGCGACGGAAAAGCGGACGCTGGAGTTTGGCGAGGTTCAAACAACACCTTTTATTCAAATAACAGCAGTAACAATCAACTTTCAAGCGCGACA
>CALMEH010000529.1 GCA_937863115.1 uncultured Acidobacteriota bacterium | reverse complement strand
CACAACGGCGCGTGCGCCCGCATCAATGTAATCGCAAACATCGTCAAGCGCAACCGCGAGCATAAAAATATCTTCGCGGTCAAAAGGCGTAATAAACGATTTGTTGAGCTTAATCGTAATGCTGTGCATCAACTCGTCGCATTCGTGTTCGGCATCTTTGATACGTTTTGAAAACGCCTCAAAATTCGCCTGTCCGCCGTGCATCATTTCGACCAAAGCGTTTGCCGCTTCCTGAATTTTTTCGGTCATTTGCGAGAAAATTTCAAAATACGCATCTTCCCGCGGCAATAAACTAAAAGCCATAAAATCTCCGTTCTATATTGTTTTTGGATTAAAGAATTCAAATATATCCGAATGAAAAAATCTTGTCTAATATCAAAAAGATAAATTTATCGGTAAGAATGGATTATACAAGTCTTTCGTTAATTGCTTGCGTCTTTCACTGCTTGAATTAACATTTTTGTAACAAGGTGTTCGCTTCGCTCAAAATTAAAGATTACAAAGTAGAAATTACAAAACCCCGAAATCCTCCTGATTATTGTGATTTTTATTTTCTGTAATTTTTAATTTGTAATCTTTAATTGACAAACAACGCAAGTTTTAAGGCAAACGCAACCAAAGTTTCTCTTCATCATAACAACGCTTTATTGATTATCGCGTAAATTTTACATAGACTTAGAAAATAAATTTTGGAGGAGAAAATGAAAAAATATAATTTAGGTAAAAGTTTAGCAGCGATTGCCTTAGCTTGGGCAATCATAATGTTGCCGCTTGTCGCAACTGTTTCGGCTCAGACGAAGATTAAAATGCCGAAAAATAAATATAAAATTCAAGACGACGTGAAAATCGGACGCGAAGGCTCGGCAGAAGCTGAAAAGGTTTTTCCGATTATTTCAGACGCACAAATGTCGCAATATATCGAAAATGTCGGACGAAAATTGGTCAACGCAATTCCCTCGGAGTTTCAACAGCCGGCTTTTCAGTATCGCTTTAAAATCATTAATGCCCGCGACATTAATGCTTTCGCACTTCCGGGCGGACCGATGTATATCAATCGCGGAATGATTGAAGCCGCCAAAAACGAAGGCGAAATGGCAGGAGTTATGGCGCACGAAATCAGCCACGTCGCACTTCGACACGGCACGGCACAAGCCACACAACAATCGAATCCAATAACTCAAATTTTGGGCATCGGCGCGATTCTCGGCGGCGCGATTCTCGGCGGCGAACAAGGCGCGGCACTCGGACAGCAAGTTTATGCCGGATTATTCGTTTATCCGAACAGCCGCGAAGCTGAAACGAACGCCGACATTCTCGGTTCGCAAATTTTAGCAAACGCCGGATATGACCCGTCGGATTTGGCGAATATGTTCAAAACCATCGAAAAAGAAAGCGGCGGAAGCGGACCGGAATGGTTAAGCACCCACCCGAATCCGCAAAATCGCTACGAAAACATCAACCGTGAACGCGGATTGCTTCGCGTTTCTAATAATCCGATAAAAATGACCGCCGGTTTTGAGCGCACGCAAGCCAAATTGAGAAATATGCCACGCGCTCAAACGATGGAAGAAATTCAGAAAAGCAAGCAAGGGCAAACATCAACTTCGGGCGGCAAATATGAATCAAACGTGCCGAATCCTTCTACGCGAACCCGCGTATTTCAAGGCGGACAATGGATTCGGATGAATGTTCCCGATAATTGGGAAGAATTTCCGGCTGAATCGGAAGTTTGGTTTTCTCCAAAAGGTGCGTATGGCGATCAAGGCATCACGCACGGCGCAATCATCGGCGTTCAGCGTCCACAAAGCCGAAATCTGCAAACCGCGACACAGCAATATGTTGACAGCGTTTTGCAAGCCAACAATTATTTGGATGCAACCACAAATTATCAGCGAACAACTATCGCCGGCAGACAAGGCTATGTCATCCAACTCGCCGGAACGTCGCCCGTTACGCGGCGAACGGAGGTCGTAACCGTTTACACAACTTCGTTACGAAACGGCGATATGCTTTATTTTGAAACGGTCGTTCCCCAAAATGAAGCCGCGAGATATGATACGGCTTTCCGCAATATCATTCGTTCACTTGTTTTGAGCGATTAAAAGCGGAAAATTTGTAACCGCGAAATACGCGAAAAGACGCTAAAAAAATAGATTTAAATTTTAGTATCTTTTCGCATATTTCGCGGTTATATTCTTTCAAAAATTCGACGATAAATCGGCAAGCCTTTTTCTTCAACAGCCGATTCACGCTCAGTTTTGACCGGAAACGGGTTTGTTGCGATTTCAATTTCCTGCAAATTTTTGTTGGCACGAAAAAGTTCAAACATTTCTTCCGCCAAAAATTCAATATCAGTCTGGACAAAGATTTTTCCGCCGTGTGCAAGATGTCTGACGACGGTTTCAATCAACTCCGCATTGACCATTCGACGTTTTGCGTGTTTTTTCTTAAACCACGGATCGGAAAATTGAATCGCTACATTCTGCAAAAGATTTTCGGGCAGATTTTCCAGCAATTTATCGAGCGCAACCATCGCGTTGCAAAATTCATAATGTAAATTTGTTAAATTTCGCTCTTTCGCAATACGGTTTGCTTCGGTAACAAGCACTTCACGAATCTCAACGCCGAGAAAATTTTGCTGCGGAAACATCTCCGCCATTTTGAGCAAAAACTTCCCACGCGCACATCCAATATCAAAAAACAAAGGCAACTCTGAATCGGCAAAAATTGCGTTAATCTCAATCGGCTTCGGCACGAATCGAAAATAAGGTGCCAGCGGATTAACGTGTTGGTGAACTCTGACTCTTGGCATAAAAAATGAAATTCTATCACAAAGTGGAAAATTTGCTTTATTTCGCCTGCTTATTTACCATTAATGCACAAATAATTTATGCGGCTTAAAGGTTTGCTTAAAAATTTTCTGTTTATAATTTCCGGCACTTGCAAAATCTTTATTTTGCTCGGATTTGTCACTATTTCCGTGCTTTCAAATCCTTCCGCCGATTTTCTTCAGCAAACTTCTTGGACGACCGTCGAAGGTTTGCCGCAAAACTCCATTGCCGCCGTTGTGCAAACCCGCGATGGTTATATTTGGCTTGGAACATTCGGCGGACTTGTCAGATTTGACGGCGTTAAATTCACGATTTTCAACACTTTGAATGTTCCGGCTTTGACCAGCCAGCGCATCGTTTCGCTTTATGAAGACCGCCACGGAATTCTTTGGATTGGAACGGAAAACGGACAGATTTTGCGTTATATGAACGGACAATTTTTTCCGTTTGACCGCAAACAGGTATCGAATATTACAACAACAACTTTTTGTTTATTTGTTGACAGCCAAGGTTTTCTTTGGACAAATGACACGCAGAAAACCGTCATTCGATATGCGTTTGATGAAAACGGCTTCACGCGCAAAGACGTTTTTTCTTTTCCGTCGCCTGATAATGAAGCCTTTTCGATGCTCGGAATTGCGGAAGACGCAGGCGGCGATATTTGGTTCTACACACATCACGCAATTCTTCGTTATCAAAACGGCGAGTTCAAAAAATTTACGCTCGAAAACGATTTTCCGTTTATCAAAAATCTCGCGTTTGAACCGCGAAATGTCTTTTTGTTCGGTATCAAAGCCGATAAAAACGGCGTGATTTGGGCGGCAACGATTAACGGAACGGCGCGTTTTGACGGAAAAAAATTTGTCCGCGATGTGCCCGACAACACACCGAATGTCGCACAAAGAAGTTTGCTCGTCGAAAATTCGGACGGCGAGTTATCGGCTTTAGTCAATAATCGAATCGCCCGCCGCGAAAACGGCAAATGGGCTGAAATCGGCACGCTTAAAGAAAATAGTTTCAATATGCGGAAAATCATCAAAGACGCTGAAGGAAACTTCTGGCTCGGAACTTACGGCGATGGTTTGATTCGCTTTAAAACTCCGATTATCAAATATTTCGGCGAAAATCTGGGAGTTACAAAAAATGCCGCAAGTTCGATTTTAGAAGACCGTAACGGAAATATTTGGGCGACTTCCTACGATTTGCTGAAATTTGAAAACGGACGGTTCATTTCGGCTCATAAATCAGTCGGCGGCGTGGCTTTCACTGCGCTTTATGAAAAAAAGGAAGGCGAAATTTTAGCTGGAACGTGGGACGGTTTGATTAGTTACCGCGACGGCAAATTTACCGACCGAAGCAGTGAATTTATATCTTTACTTGGCGTTAAGTCTTTTTATGTCAACGCGATATTTGAAGACCGAAGCGGCACAGAATGGTTCGGAGTAACGCAGGGAAACGGTTTGATTCGCAAAAAAAACGATGAAATTCGCCTTTTTACCGAAAAAGACGGATTGAAAAGTGATAGAATTCAGACGATTTTTGAAGACCGTCGCGGCGCAATTTGGCTCGGAACTTACGGCGGCTTGATTCGTTTCGAGAACGATGTTTTTACGAACTATACAACCGCCGAAGGTTTGACCGACAACAATGTTCGTGCGCTTTACGAAGACCAAAACGGTGCGCTCTGGATTGGAACTTACGGCGGTGGCTTGAATCGTCTGAAAGACGGCAAAATGACGCACGTTACAATGCAAGACGGGCTTTTTGATGATGTTGTTTCGCGGATAATTGTTGACGAAAAAGACAATTTTTGGATGTTGGGAAATCGCGGAATTTTCGTCGTTTCGCGGACGGAATTGGACGAAGTTGCCGACGGCACACGGAAAACCGTCAACTCACGTTCGTTCGGCACGGGCGATGGTTTGGAAATCGCCGAAGGAACGGGCGGAAGTCCCGCTGGCTGGCGCACACGCGGCGGCGATTTTTGGTTTCCGATGGTCCATGGATACATTCGTATCACACCACCGCCGCCGACCGATTTTTCGCCGCCGACTTTTATCGAAGAAGTTCTCTCGGAAAAGAATTTGCTTGATTTGCATCATCCGATTGAAATAAAACCGGGCGAAGAAAATCTCGAAATCCGCTATACTGCGCTCGGTTTTACGAAGCCCGAACAGCTTCAATTCAAATATCAAATGAAAGGTTTGAGCGATGAATGGACAAATGTCGGCACACGGCGGACGGCTTATTTTTCTTATTTGCCGTCGGGCGAATATGAATTTACGGTAATTGCATCAAACAGCGACGGCGTTTGGAACGCACAGGGAAAATCAATAAAAATCAAAGTTTTACCGCCATTTTATCGAACTTGGTGGTTTAATGTTTTAGCGGTTTTGGTGTTTTGTTTGATAGTTTTCGGCATTTTTTATCTGCGCGTTTCGCGTCTCAAGCTCGAAAAACGCAAACAAGAAGAATTTTCGCGGCGGCTGATTGAATTGCAGGAACACGAACGCAAACGCATTGCGGGCGAACTGCACGATTCCTTGAGTCAAAATCTGGTGATTATCAGAAACCGTGCAATGCTCAGTTTGACTTCGCCCGATGATACCGAAAACGCTTTCGAGCAGATGGAAGAAATTGCCGAAGCCGCAACGCATTCGCTTTCGGAAGTCCGCGAAATCGCGCATAATCTTCGCCCGTTTCAAATTGACCGTCTCGGTTTGACGAAAGCGATTGAAGGTTTGGTCAGAAAAATAAATTCGTCCAAAATTCGTGTTGAAGCGGTTTTGGATGATATTGACGGATTGCTTTCGGTCGAAAAAGAAATCAATCTTTATCGGATAATTCAGGAATGTTTGAACAATATCGTCAAACATTCCGAAGCATCGGAAGCCGATGTCAAAATCAAAAAAACGGCAAAAATTATCAAAGTCGAAATCGAAGACAACGGCAAAGGTTTTGACATCGCTTCAAAAAATGTGCAAAATGCTGAAAACAAAGCAGGTTTCGGCATCACGAGCATTACCGAAAGAGCGCGGATTTTAGGTTGCTCGCCCGTTTTTATTTCCGCTCCCGCGAAAGGAACTAAAGTTTCTTTGCAGATTTTCCTTGCAGAAACACGCACTAAGTAAGTGTGTAAAGCCCGACACACTTACTTAGTGCGTGTTTCTGCAATCGTTTTCACGAAATATGAATAATGAAATCAGAATTGTTATCGCCGACGACCATCCGATTGTGCGTCAAGGTTTGCGAATGACCATTGAGCGCGAAGCGGATTTGAAAGTCGTCGCCGAAGCCGGAAACGGCGCGGAAGCCTTGCAAATTATTGCCGAACTGCAACCCGAAGTCGTTATTCTCGATGTTGATATGCCGAATGGAAACGGTTTCGATGTTTTGCGAAAATTGCGCGAAACCGAAAAATCGCCTGCCGTAATTATGCTCACCGTCCATTGTGAAGAAGAGTTTTTTAACTCCGCGATGAAACACGGAGCGCAAGGCTACGTTTTGAAAGACAGCACCGTTACGGACATCGTGCAAGCGATTCGCGCCGTTTTTGCCGGACAAAATTACTTAAGTCCGGCGGTAACTTCGTATCTTTTTCAGAGAAACAAAAAATCTGTAACCGATGGCATCGAACAGCTTACGCCGTCGGAAAAGAACATTCTCAAACTAATTTCCGAATACAAAACCAGCAATCAAATCGCCGAAGAATTATTCATCAGTCCGCACACCGTCAAAACACACCGCAAAAATATCTGTTTAAAACTCAATCTCGAAGGCAATCATTCCTTGATGAAATTTGCTTTGGAACATAAAAATTCACTCTAAGACTGGAGCGCAAGCGTCCTCGCTTGCAATGAGCATCGTTTTTTGATGCGAAAAAGCCTTTGCATAAAATCAACTTGATTTCTTCGCAAACGCATTTGCGCCGCAAAAAACGCGACGCATTGCAAGCGAGCCGCTTGCGCTCCAGTCTTGTTCCAGTCAAAAAAAATACCACCAAATAGGTATAAAAAATCACTCCAAAAGGCGATTCACAAACCGCTTTTGACAAGTCATTATTGCATCGTAAAGAGAAAAATGATGAATTTTGAAGCGGCTTAGCTTCTTTTACTTTTACTTGACTTAAATCTCGTCATTTTTTTCTTTACCGAAACGCAGATGAACGCTATGAAAATCTTGATAGTTGAAGATAACGCGCCGATGCGTCGGATGATTCGCAGTCTTGTCGAGCCGTTTGCCGAAGAGATTTTCGATTGCGACGATGGCGAACGGGCGATTTCCGAATACAAAAATCTCCAGCCGGATTGGGTTTTGATGGACATCAATCTCGGCAAAACGGATGGAATTACGGCAACGCGAAGCATCTGCAAAGAATTTCCGAAGGCAAAAATTATGATTGTTACGAATTTCGATGACCAAAGTTATCGCCAATCTGCAACGGAAGCCGGAGCGGTGAAATTTTTGGTCAAAGACGATTTGTATCTTTTGAAAAAAATGCTTTTTTCGGAGCAATAAATTGAGAGGAGAAAAAAAATGTATCGAATGGCGGTTTTGGGTAAATTGGTGTTTTGTTGTTTAATTTTGACGGTTTTGGCTTCAACGGTTTCGGCGGCGACTTTGACAGTTACGAAAACCGCTGACACAAATGACGGTATATGCGATGCCGATTGCAGTTTGCGCGAAGCAATCAGCGCGGCTATTTCCGGCGACACGGTTGTTTTTTCACCGCTTTTCAGTTCAGCGCAAACAATCACGCTCGGCGGAACTCAATTAACGGTCGGCCTAAATTTGACGATTACCGGGGCGGGCGAAAATTTGCTGACTATAAGCGGAAACAACGCCAGCCGTGTTTTTCTAATCAACGCCGGAACAACGGTTTCGATTTCGGGAATGAAAATCACGGGCGGCAATGCAACTTCTCCGACGAGCGGCGGCGGGATTCGCAGTAGCGGTTCGCTGACTTTGACCAATGTTGATGTTGATACAAATTCAGCCAATAGCACCGGTGGCGGAATTTTAAGCCTTTCAAATTTAACAATCTCGAATAGTTTTGTCAGAAATAATACCGCCGTGAACTCATTTGGCGGTGGAATTTATCATGGTGTCGGGACATTAACGATTACCAATTCGACCATCTCTAATAATAATTGTCCAAGCGTCAACGGACACGGCGGCGGAGTAGAAGTAGATACGGGAACAGGCACGATTACTAACTCTACTATTATGTCCAATCAGGCGGGAAATGTCGGCGGCGGTATCAATATTGAACAAGGCGTTTTAACCGTTAATAATTCAAACATTTCAAATAACTCCGCGGTTCAGAGCGGCGGCGGTATAAGTCACGGAAGAACTTGTATTTCTCCTGCCCCGTGTTCTCTAACAATTAACAATTCGACTCTTAGCAATAATCTTTTGACCGGTCCGGGCGGCACGGGCGGCGGCGTGTTTGCCGACGGCGATTCGTCTGTAATGATAAACAGTTCAACAATCAGCGGAAGCAATCGAGGCGGAATTGTGGTTGGCGGATTAACTTCGACCATCAGTAATTCTACCATTTCAGGAAACACGGGACGCTTTGGAGGCGGACTTGAATTGATTTCTTTGGTCAGCGATTTATTAACAAATTCGACTGTAACCAACAACACGACAACCGAAGTAACCGGCGCAAGTGGTGTTCGAGGCAGTGGTTCGGTAACTGTTCGTAGCACAATTATTGCCGGAAATATCAATAATATGACCAATTCTGATGTTACAGGTTCGTTTATATCTTCGGGCTACAACCTCATCGGCAACGTCGGCACGGCAACCGGTTTTGGCGCAATCGGCGACCAAACCGGCACAGGCGCATCTCCGATAAATCCGCGTCTTGACGCACTCGGCAATTACGGCGGACCGACGCAAACGCATCGGCTTCAAATTTCGCCTGTTGTGAGTCCGGCGATTGACGCAGGAAATTCGTTTGGTCTAACCACCGACCAACGCGGGCAAATGCGAACCGTTGATCATCCGTCTGCGCCTTTCGCGCTGGTCGGCGACAACACAGACATCGGCGCGTTTGAAGCCCTCGCACCGCTTTCGGCAACCGTCAGCATCAGCGGACGAGTTACCACCGCACAAGGCAACGGAATCCGCAACGCTTTTGTAATGGTGATTGATTCAAACGGAAATGCACGAGCCGTCAAAACCGGAACTTTCGGTTATTACAGTTTAAATAACATCGCCGTCGGACAGACATACACGATTGCCGTCGCTTCCAAACGATTTGAATTTGCAACGCAGGTAATTTCACTTTCGGGCGAAATGACGAATGTGGATTTTATTGCACAGTAGGCGAATGATTTGAGGAGAATGCAATGAAAATTTTATCAATAATTCTAACGATTTTTTTCGGATTGGCAGTAAATATAAATGCGGCGACTTTGACAGTTACGAAAATCGCCGATACAAACGATGGCGTTTGTAATGCCGATTGCTCTTTGCGCGAAGCGATTGCGGTGGCTTCGGCGGGCGATTTTGTTGTTTTTAGTTCGCTATTTGATTCGGCGCAGACGATTGAACTTTTTCTAACCGAATTGAATGTTAATAAAAATGTTACGATTCGCGGCAAAGGCGCAAATTTGCTGACAATCAAAGGCGATGCGCCCAACGGACAGCGTGTTTTTAACATTCCGGCGGGCTTTATCGTAACTTTGAGCGGAATGACAATCCGCGATGGTTCGACAAATTTTGCCTTCGGCGGCGGAATTTCCAACAGCGGAAATCTGACCGTTTCCGCTTGCCACATCACCGCCAACAGCGCGGCGCAAGGCGGCGGAATTTCCAACGCTGGCACGATAAATATTATCAATTCAACTATCAGCAACAACACCGCCGTTGATGCTTCGGCGGGGGGCGGAATAGAAAATTTCGGAACTTTGACGGGGACGAATTCAACCATTTCGGGCAACACAGCGAACGGCGGAAAATTTTGCGCGGGGGGAATTTCGAATAAATTCGGCGGTCCGGCGTTGATTACTAACAGCACGATTACCGGAAATTCGGCAAACGTCGGCGTGAGCAGTGCGGGCGGCGTTTTGGACAACAACGGCACGACGACGCTCCGCAATTCGATTGTTGCGGGAAATACCGGCACGAATTCGGACGTTTTCAGCTTCAATTCGTTTATCACAAGCGGTTATAATCTCATCGGCAAAAACAACGGCGCAAGCGGTTCGTTTCCCGCCGGAAATCCGAATGTAAATAATGATATTGTCGGCACGTCCGGCTCGCCGATAAATCCTTTGCTCGATATTTTGGGCAACTACGGCGGCACGACTCCGACGCATCGGCTTCAAGCAACAAGTCCGGCGATTGATAAAGGCAAAAGTTTCGGCTCGGCGGGCGACCAACGAAGTTTTGCGCGACCTTTCGATGATATTTTGATTTTGCCCGCGCCCGGCGGCGATGATACGGACATCGGCGCGTTTGAAATTTCAACTTCCTTGCGCGTAACCACAACCGCAAATCTCGACACAGGAAGTTTGCGCCAAACCATCGCAGACGTTCCGGCTGGCGGCACAATTACTTTTGATGCGGTTTTATTCAACACGCCGCAAACAATCACGCTCGAAAGCGAATTGACGATTGCAAAAAATCTGACAATTACGGGAACAGGTGCGGACAAAGTTACGGTTTCGGGCAACAACACAAATCGCGTTTTCAACGTCAACGGAGCTTTTACCGTTAATTTCAATCAGATAACGATTGCTAACGGAAGCGTTCCGGCTGGCGACGGTGGCGGAATTTTGAATCAGACGGGCGCGAATCTGACGCTGACCGATTGCGTTGTCAACGCCAACACCGCACAACGCGGCGGCGGAATTCGCAATATTAACAGCAATTTGCACATCATCAACAGCACGATTTCTAACAACGTTGCGGCGGGCGCAAATAATACGGCGGGCGGCATCGAAAGTTTTCGTGATAACAATGTAATTACGACTGATTTGGAAGTTATAAATTCAACGGTTTCAGGCAATTCCGCGCTCGAAAATCCGGCAAACGCCGGCGGAATTTTAGTCCGAAGCGTTACATTTTTCTCGGAATTTACCGGCGAAATCGAATCTTCCGCGCCGCAATCTGCGAGTGCTTTAATCAGCAATTCGACGATTGCAAACAATTCCGTAACCGCAGGACTTTCCGGTGTCGGCGGCGGCATCCGACGCGGAAGCGGCACAATCATTACCGTCCAAAGCACAATCGTCGCCGCCAATGTCAATAACACAAACGTCCCCGACGTTTCCGCCGATTCCGACGCGGGTTTTACATCAAACGGCTTTAATCTCATCGGCAATCGCGGAATAATCACGGCTTTCAATCAGCCGAGCGACCAAGCCGGCACTTCAGCCGTTGTTTATAATCCGCGTCTTGACCCTTTAGCCAATTACGGCGGCACGACTCCAACCCATCAATTACAACCCGGAAGCCGTGCGATTGATGCTGGAAATTCCTTCGGATTGCCTGCAGACCAACGCGGTTTGGCAAGAATTTTTGATTCGCCGTCTGTGCCAAACATTGGCGATGCCGCAGACATCGGCGCATTTGAGGTGCAAATTCCAACTGCCGCACCGGTAGCAATTAGCGGCAGAATTATGACTCCCGACGGACGCGGCCTCCGAAACGCATATATA
>CALMEH010000528.1 GCA_937863115.1 uncultured Acidobacteriota bacterium | reverse complement strand
GGCGCGTTACGCAAACATTAGTTTTGAGTTGCGCCAGACTCCAGCGCGTTTGTCCGGCAACAGTGTCGAAATCGCCTGCCATTAAAACATTGTTGTCGTTCGTTACCGCAACCTGTGTTATCGGCGGCGGGGCGAGAGAAGGAATGGTTTGCGGATTTGAAAGCGTTCCTGCGTCGAATGTATAATCGAGACTTCCGTTTTCCGTCAATCGGACAATTTGTTTGCGGTTGCCCGATTCGCCGAAAGTATTAAATTCGCCGCCGACTATTATTTTGCCGTTCGGAGCCGGCGCCGCACTTCGGATAATTCCGACTAACGAATTGGCGTTAAAAGATAAATCTACAGCTCCGTTTTCATTTAATCGAACCAGCGGAAATCTCGATTCGCCGTTGTTACTGCCCGAAAAAAGTGTAGCAACATAAAGTTTGCCGTGAAGGAGATAAATGCCGCGAATTTCGGAAAGTGAACCGTTGGACCACGGGTTAAAACTCGGATCAACGCTTCCGTCAGGATTTAATCGTGCCAGTTTGGTAGTGTTCGGTGCGCCGTTGACCGCAGTAAATTCGCCGCCGATGATGAATTTTCCATCCGTTTGCTGATGGATAAATTTTACATTAATACTTGTGCCGAAGGTTACGTTAAAAGACGTATCCAAACTGCCGTCGGAATTTAACCGGGCAAGAAATCTGCGTTCAATGCCGTTTATACTCTGAAATCCGCCACCGATTAAAATTTTCCCGCCAGGCAAAACGCCAGAAGCTGAAAAAAAAGTAAAAGACCCGAAAGAAATATAAAAAGTCGGGTCGCGGCTTCCGTCCGCATCGAGCCGCCATAACGCTTTATTACCGAATGTCGAAGACGAGCCGCCGACTAAAAATTTACCGTCCGTTTGTTTGACAATAACCGATACGCTTCCTTCTAGTGCAGATGTTGGCACAAAAGAATTATCAACTTCTCCGGTCGCGCTAATTCGCCCGAAAAATTGCCGTGGCGAAAGGTTCAGCAAACTGAAACTGCCGCCGACATATATTTTTCCATCGGAATCTAACAAATGTGTAAAAACAGTGCTTCGTTTTAACAATAATCCGCGAAAAGTGCTGTCATAATTTCCGTTTGCATTGATTCTTGCCAAAGCGTTTATTCGTGCATCTTGAACTTGATCAAAACTTCCGCCGATTAAAATTTTGCCGTCTGGTTCGAGCGATGCGGTATAAATACTGTAACCGTTACCGGTCATCGGCGTAACGAAACTGTTATCAAAACTGCCATCGTTGTTCAAACGCGCTATTCCCCGATTGCCGATTGTTGTCGTGCCAATCAAAACCAAGTTGAAATCGCCGAAAACGATGATTTTCCCATCGGGTTGAACTATAACCGAACGAATTAGGCTTTGAAATTCGATATTAGTTGTCGTAAAAGTCGGGTCAGGGCTTCCGTCCGCGTTGTAGCGTAGAATTCGTCTGTCGCCTGCTGCGATAAATCTGCCGTCTTGAAGTAAAATTAAATCAAATGCTCCGCCCGACTGAATGAAAGTCGGATCAATGCTCCCATTTGAATTGAGCCTTAAAATGCCGTTGCCGATATTGCTTAATCCGCCGACCAATAATTTGCCGTCAGGAAGAAACCGAACTTTATGAACGAAATATGTTTGCGGTGAAGAACCGTAATCAAAGCTCGTATCGAGACCGCCCGAAGAATTCAGTCGGGCAATCTGGCGGCGGGCGACACCGTTGACGTTTGAGAAATTGCCCGAGATAATTATTTTGCCATCCGCCCCGATATCGGACACCAATGCATACAAACTGCTTGATGAATCGGTCGAAACACTAACATTAAAGGTCGGGTCAACGCTGCCGTCTTGATTAAGCCGGACAACTGAAGTGCGTTGAAAACCGTTGAACGTGCTGAATTGTCCGCTAACCAGAATTTTTCCGTCTTGTTGAAGATGAAGCCGAAAAACCATTCCGTTCGATCCCGAACCCGTATTAAACGATAAATCGGGAGTTCCGTCGGCGTTCAGCCGCGCCACGTCCTTAGTCGGAGATCCGGCAACCGAAGGAATATTTCCGCCGATCAAAGTTTTCCCGTCGGGAAGGCGCAAAATTGCCTGCACAAATCCGCCCGTTTCCCCAGGCAGAGCGGAGAATGCCGGGTCAACCGCTCCATCACGAATAAATGCGTTTGCCGTGGTCAAACTTATTCGGCTTTCGCCCGAATCTGAAAAATTTGGAGCCGAGCGGCTTTTCAAATCTTGAGCCGTCAACGCAAAGTTGTAAGTTAAATTCGTAATAATTACGAGAATCGAAAAAAACAGGATATTTTTTATAATCGAAAAATTTCTCCAAAACATAAAAACTAATACCTCTTGTTCGTTTGTAAATGTAATTCAGGGCACGAAAGCATTCGGAGTCGGTAAATCACCGGCAATTCCAAATTGCGTAATCAAAATTCCCGCCGTTGAACGCTGAACAAACCACGTTTGATTTGAAGGTCGGAAAACACCTGCATCAACCTTGCCGTCGCCATCGTAATCTCCTGCCACCGGAATATCGCCGATTGCACCGAACGGAAACGCGAAGAACGAAAAGTCTTCACTTCTCAAGATAAACCAATTACCGTCAGACGGACGGAAAAACGCAACATCAGCTTTGCCATCACCTGTGAAATCGCCTTGCACGGGTTTGTCCGAAGCCGTTCCGAACTGCGTCGCAAACACACTTCCGTTCGAGCTTCGCCGAATCCACCATTCCGCACCGTTTGCGCCGTTTGGACGGTAAATCGCAATATCCGCCTTGCCGTCGCCGTCGTAATCCGCCACGACAGGTTTGTCGCCAGCCGCCCCGAAGCCGATAATATCAGTCCCGCCCGAAGATTTCTGAATAAACCAAGTCAGCGAAGATTCCCGAAAAACCACCG
>CALMEH010000527.1 GCA_937863115.1 uncultured Acidobacteriota bacterium | reverse complement strand
CATTTTCAGTTAAGTCTTTATTTTTCAATGACTCTTATCCCGAACTGAGGTTAAATAAGACTGAGAATTTAACCACGAATCAACACGAAAAGACACGAAACAAGATAAAATTTTGCAATGTTCGTGTATTTTCGTGTATTTTCGTGGTTAAAAAGTCTTAAGTTCGAGTTTTCAAACAGCTTCTCAAAAGAATCTTTACAAAAATCGAGAATTTGTCGGACGAACCGCGTCCTTCGGGTTGCAAAAACTTCAAGGCTTTTCCGACCTCTGGCGAATCAGAATCGGCGATTACCGAGTCGTCTATTCCATTGACGATGATACGAAAACCGTTGACATTATCCGAATCAGACATCGCCGCGAAGTTTATGAATAATTCACTCGAAATTATGAAGGGAATCAAGAAAGTATTTGACCCGAACGGCATTTTGAATCCGGGGAAGATGTTTGTTTGATTAGAAAACACATAAATTTGCTCAATTTTAACCTTAGAATTGCTGTTTCATTTGAGAAATGTAGTATATTTGTATTAGAATTCTGCCGTTTGTAGAAACTAAAAATGCCTCTTGATGCCATAATCAAAAAAACTAATATCCCCTTTAGTTCCAAAGAGATAACCTCTCCAAAAGGTGCGGGGGCAAAGGTGTATTCTGATTTAGCAAAAGAAAAAATCGGCAAAGTTATTGAGCGAAAAACTCAAATTAAACCTATAATTGGAGTTTTAGTTGCTAATCCTGACACCAAAGAAACTCAACATCCGATTGCGATAGTTTGTGAATTCAAAAAAAATGTTGACCAAAGTGTAATTGACTTAGTTCACAGATTAAGTTGGAATTTTTGTCGTTCTCTTCTTTTGATTATCATTGAACCAAACTTAGTCAGAGTTTTTAGTTGCTATGAAAAGCCTAAAACTCAAACGGCGGATTCTTCACAACTTCCTTTTGAAAAAGTTGAAGAAGTTGAGTTCTCGGCTCCGGAACCGATTTATAATTTTGACGTTAATGCAGATTCCCAAGAAACAAAATCTGCATTAAAAGCCTTACAATGGATTGAATTAGTTTCGGGTAATTTTTTTAACGAAAAAAAGAAATACTTTCCACGCGAACAAAAAGCAGACAGAACTCTTTTAGATAATCTTAGTTCCATTCGCAGACAGTTAAAAGAAAAAGGACTTGAATATGATACAATTCACGACCTTTTAGCAAGAATTATTTTTATCCAATTTCTTTTTCAAAGAGAAGATTCTAATGGACAATCCGCAATTACTTCAAGTTATTTAGCCGAACTTTACAAGCAAGGCAAACTTTCAGCAGAACATAAGAGTTTTGAAGAAATTTTGGATAACTATGATGATTCTTATAAATTCTTTCGGATTTTAAATGATAGATTTAACGGCGATTTATTTCCTGGCAATGATGAAAAAGATTGGCAGTCTGAAATGTCAAAAGTTACGAATGAACATTTGCAACTTCTTGCCAAATTTATAAGAGGCAAACTTCAACTTGATAATGGTCAGTTTTCGCTTTGGAAAATGTATTCATTTGATACTATTCCGCTCGAATTTATCAGTAGCATTTACGAAGAATTTGTTTCACAACAACAACATAGCGAAAAAACTAAAGATTCAAAAACAAAAGACTCAAAGCGTGAAAAAGGCGTTTATTATACTAAAAGTCATCTAGTTGATTTTATGCTGGATAACGTCTTACCTTGGGACGAAAAAGTTTGGGATTTGAAAATTCTTGATCCTTCGTGCGGGTCGGGGATTTTTTTAGTAAAAGCATTTCAGAGACTTGTCTATCGTTGGGAAAACTCGTTGTCAAGGAAAGGGAAAGATTTTGCAACAAGAAAAAAAGAGAAAGTAATTGAACTTTTAAAAAATAACATCTTTGGAGTTGATATTGATGCTCACGCTGTTCGTGTAGCTTCATTTAGTCTTTATCTTGCTTTGTGTGATGAACTTGACCCGAGAACTTTGTGGCAAGAAGTTACATTTCCTAATTTGAGAGAAAAACAAGTAGTTGCACGAGATTTTTTTGATGAAGATGAACCACTTTTTAAACAATATGAAAACGAAATAAAGTATGACTTAATTATAGGAAATGCTCCTTGGGGAAAAGATACAATTAAGGATTCTCAAAGAGCAAAAACGTGGGCAAAAAAAAATAATTGGGAAACTTCCTATGGCAATATTGGACCGTTATTTTTGCCTAAAGCGGCATCATTAGCCAAAGAAACCGCTTATATTTCATTGGTTCAACCTGCATTACCTATTTTGACCGGACAATCCGGCAAGGCAGAAAGATTCCGTAAAAGACTTTTTGAAGAATACAAAGTAGATGAAGTTGTTAATTTATCTGATTTAAGATTTGTTTTGTTTGAAAAAGCAATTTCGCCATCTTGTATTATTACAATTCGTCCAATTGAGCCTGATACAACACCCATTCAGTATATTTGTCCCAAAAAGCGAGCAACAGATGAAGATTATCGCCAAATAATAATTGAGCCAATGGATGTAAACTTTGTTCAATTAAATGAAGCCATTAATGAACCTTGGGTTTGGGCAACTTTAATGTGGGGGAATAGACGAAGTGTTGATGTAATTAGAAGACTACAAGATTTTCCTTCTATTCATAGTCTTGTTACAAAAAATGTAATAAGTAGGCGGCGTGGAATTTTTCGTCCTAGTGATGAAGGAAAAGAATACAAAGAAATCTTAGGAAAGTTGGGGCTTGAAAACCCTACTTTTCCATCGGATACTTTTTTGACATTATCTACAGAGAAGCACTTAAAACCTATTACTAATCCTTTTGTATCAAAAACGGATTCCCCTCCATTTAGAACTTTTGAACCATCACAAATTTTTCTTAAACTTGGATGGACTACTGAAAGCAGGCGATTTCAAGCTAGATATGTAGAAAACAATAATGAAGGAGTCTTATGTTCAAGTGCCTATTTTAATGTGCAGTCAACGAATATTGAATTACTAAAGTCTATAGTTCTCACATACAACAGTAGTTTTGCTACCTATTTCTTGTTACTAACCGATGGACGATTTGCCTTTTATATACCTGAACCCGCAAGCGACTCTTTTTGGCAAGTTCCGATTCCAGACATTTCTAAAAAAGATTTTGAAAAACTAGAGATGATTGGAAAAAAGAATAAAGATATTTCTTTTAAACAACTTGATAAGATTATCTTTGATAGCTTCCAACTAAACGAAAGTGAGCAGATATTAATCGAAGACCTTTTTGATTATACTTTGCGAGATTTCAAAGGAAAAGAAAATTCCGTTGGTCGTCAAATTACCTCAAGACATTCTGAGTCTGAATTAACAGATTATTGCGAAACTTTTTTTAAAGTTATAAATGCGGGTTTTGGAAATGATAAAAGTTTACGAGCAACGATTTTCCAAGAAACTGAAAATAATTTACCAGTTAGAATGGTTGCAATACATTTAGATTTTCCTTCACGAGATGAAGTAATAAAAACTAATAAATGCAGCAATGAACAACTTTGGAAACTTTTGCATAAATTGGATAAAAAAGTTATGCAAAATGAATCTGAAACCGGAAACATTTTTTATCAAAGAGTTGTTCGTATTTACGATAATGATGAGGGAATTCCAACAATTTATTTAATCAAACCCGACCAAAAACGATACTGGCTACGTTCTCAAGCCTTACGCGATGCGGATGAAGTTTCAGCAGATATTGTTTCTTGGTTTCAACAACAAAATATTTCACAAGGAGTCAAAAATAAGATTGCGTAGAAACTTCCACAATTCTCAGCGACAAGATGCGTCAGCTTTAAACCTTGGAAATGAATGGAACGAAGGTTGGAAGAATTGCGTTTTCGATATTGTTTGGAAAGCCTATGACAGATTAAAGGCATATTACAAAAGCAAAAATGTAGAACCCAAAGATGAAATTGAAGATGATATAACATTTGCACTATTGCGAAATGCCGATATTGTTAAGAACTTCTATCCTGCTAATTTTAGAAAGGTTAAAATTTATAACCAACCGCCCGACAAAAGCAAAGAGCGAAACCGTAAAAGAAACACCAATGATATTGGCGTATTTTTTGGAGATGAAATTGAAAAGTCGGAATTTATTTTTGAGTCCAAGAAAATAAGCACACTAACTGTGAATGGAATTGGCTCATATAAAGAAGATTTAGACGCATATTTGGAGGAATATTACGGTTCACATTTAGCTGAAAGTTCTTTAATAGCCTATTTGCATAAGGGAACGACAGTTGAATTTTTTGCTTTAGTGGAAAAAGTTATCAAAAGGAAATTAAAACAATTTTCTTTATTTCCAAGTCGTCCACATAAAACATCTGAACATAAGAAAACTGTAGCTAATGCAAAGAATCCAAAATTTCTTTGCCATCATCTAATTTTTGAGATGCAATAATGAACTTCTTTCAACTTAATCTAAAATCGCCCAAATCCCCAACTAAAATCGAACACAGCGTTATCCAATAAATTTCTTTGCGCCCTTTGCGAAACCTTTGCGTCCTTTGCGGTTAAGAGAAATTTTAACGCCAAGAACCCAAAGTGGAAGACGCAAAGTTACGCAAAGGTTTTTTATTTTGTGTTAAAATCAGTTTGTTATGCAAAACGAGCAACACAATTTTGTTGATTTATTCAGTTTGATGCTTCACGCGGGCGTGGCGGAAAAATTGCGTTTGAATCCGCACGAAGTTTTGCAGATTGCCCGACAAAATCTTAATCGTTGGTTAGCAAACGAAAATTCTGCGTTGCGTGAATGGCAGAAAATTCTCGAAACTCACACGCCCGAAGAAATTATCAAAATCATTACGCAAGACACGGACGAAGGGCAAAGACTTCGTTCATCTTCGCCGTTTGCGGGAGTTTTGAGCGAAACAGAACGCGACCAAATTTGGAGCGAATGTGCGAAAATCCGAACTTTTTGAACTAATCCGCCAAATCAAAGCGATTGCCGCCGACGAATTGCCGATTATTGTCGGTTCGCAAGCCGTTCACCTCGTTACAAACTTTCCGCCTGAAATTATTCAACAATCAATCGAATGCGATTTTCTTTTTGTCAAAGGAAAACGTGAAACGCGAGTCGAGATAAACAAAAAACTCGGAGTTTTCAGTAATTTCCAAATCGAAAAAGGTTTTTACGCGGACGCTTTGGGCATTGCCACCGTCATTTTGCCGACTGATTGGCAGAAAAGATTGCAACCTTTTAATGATGAAAACGGTGAAACAATCGCACTTGTTGCCGAAATTCACGACATCGCCGTTAGCAAACTGATTGCCGGACGCGAAAAAGATTATCTGTTTTTGAAAGAACTTTTTTGGCGGGAATTTATCGAAATTGATATTTTTATCGAACGAGTTTTGCTCGTCAAAGATATGCCGCAAAGCTCGGTTTTAATTGCGAGATTGGAAAGTTTAGAAAAATTTCTCGAACGTAATTTATCGGTAAAGATTCGTGAAGTGCTGAAAGATTTGGGATAAACCTTAAATCTCTTTGCGTCCTTTGCGGTTAAGAGAAATTTTAACGCAGAGAACGCGAAGTGGAAGACGCAAGGTTACGCCAAGGAAATGAAAATAAGCTATTTCTGCAAATCACTATTCTGTGATAAATTTTTCTCAGCAAAATCAATCAAACAATTATGAACGAACCACTTTTTGGCATCGAAAATCTTGATGGCTATATCGTTATCGGAATCATTCTGTTTTTTAGTTTTTTGGAAACGATTGCAGGCTATTTTTCTGCCACGAAACGCACTTTTAGCGATTGGATTCAGGAAGCGGGCGGGTTTGTGGCGTTGTCGTTTGTCTATAAACCGTTGATTATTTTTATTGCTTTTTTTCTCGGTAAATCGTTGATTCCAAATGTTCAAAATGCCGTTGCCGATGCAAATTTGTGGTTGGTTTTGCTTGGATATTTGTTGATTGATGATGTTTTGCAATATTGGTATCATCGTTTCGGACACGAATACGCTTTTCTTTGGAAATTGCATCGTCCGCATCACCAAGCCGAAGAAATGGGCTTTTTCGTTTCGTATCGCAACGCCGGTTTGTATTATCTGATGATGCCGAATATTTGGTGGCTTGGATTAGTGATTTTTCTCGGCGGTGCAAAAGCTGTCGCTATCGGTTTGATCGCTAAACAAATTATTATTATCGGCTCGCACAGCACGATTCGGTGGGACGAATTTTTGTATAAATATAAGTTTCTCAATCCTTTAACCTACGTTTTAGAACGAATTTTTGTTACTCCGGCGTTTCATTACGCGCATCACGGAAAATCAATGATCGACGGTATCAGCGATCCGAACGGCAATTTCGGCAATATGTTTTCGATTTGGGATCAGCTTTTCGGAACGGCGAAATTTACGCGCCGATTTCCGCTCGAACTCGGTTTGGTTAATGACCCGAAAGATAAATGGACGGCGGCGTATTTTTATCCTTTAATTGCGTCAGATAAATCCGAAAGCGAGATCGCGCGTGGATTTAGAAAGGAATTGACAACCAAATTGGAGCCGACAGTTTGCGAATTTCAAAAGGACGAAAAATATCTCTGGTGCAAATGCGGACGAAGTAAAAATCAACCGTTTTGTGACGGCTCGCATCACGGAACAAAATTTAAACCGATTCTTTGTTCGGCAAAACGTGACGGAAAAGCAAAATTGTGCAACTGCAAAATAACTAAATCTGCGCCGTTTTGCGATAATTCTCACAGACAAGTCGAAAAATTATAAACATAATGCTCCAAGAATTAAAAACAAAACTTCGGGAAATTCCATTTTTGCGCGGGGCGTATTTGCGTTTGAAGCGCGGTTTGACGAATGAGCTTGTCGGGATGACTTCGCGCTTCGAGCAGGATTATTTTGCGGAATACGGCGAGAAAATTTATGTGGGCAAGGGCGAGATTGTTGATTTGGGCTGCTGGCTCGGTTCGACGACGATTCCGCTTGTCAAAGGACTGCTCAAAAATCCGGCGTTTGTCGGTTCGGGCAGAAAGGTTTTTGCTTACGATTTGTTCGTTTGGTTTGAATGGATGAACGACAGCACTTTCGGAACGGATTTGGCGCAAAAATATCGGGAAGGCGATATTTTTGTCGAAGAGTTTAAGTTGCGGACGAAAGATTTTGCCGAACATATCGAGATTTGCGCGGGCGATTTGCGCGAAATCGGTTGGACGGGCGCGAGTATTGAGTTTTTGTTGATTGACGCGATGAAGGATTGGAGTTTGGCGAATGCGATTGTGCGCGATTTTTATCCGTCGCTTGTTCCGAATGAAAGTGTTGTTTTACATCAGGATTTCGCGCATTTTTTTACGCCATGCATTCATCTTGTTCAATGGCTTTTTCGTGAAAATTTCGAGTTTGCCAACGAAGTTGCTAATTCGCCAAGCGTCATTTTCAAATATACCTCAAAAATTGACGGCGAACTTTTGCAGAAAACTTACGGTTACGATTCATTTTCGGACGAAGATGTGAACGCGGCTTTTGAATATTCGATGAGTTTGGTTTCTGACGAAAAATTGCCGAATGTCGCGGCGGCGAAAGTTATGTGGTTTTTGCATCAAGGTAAACGCGAACAGGCAAAAACCGTGTTTGAAAACTTGCTCGAAAGTGGTGTCAGATTGGAGAAAGATTTGATTAACGTCAAAGAATTGCTTGAGAAAAATTAGCGGTTAATTTTTTAATTTTTCGGCTCAAACCTATTTTAAAAATCGCAGATTTTTGCCACGAAAACTACTCTAAAAAACGTCCGAAAAACGGGGCGATTTTTTGAAGGCTAGACAATATGGGCTTTTTAATGATAGTATTAAAAATGTTTTACAATTCGGACATCAAATTTATGTGTGTCCGAGCCTTTTGTTTGATGCAAATTACAACACGAAACTAACTTGATTTTAGTATTTTGGTATTTGAAAATTTAATGCCTCCGAGTGTGTTTTTGCATTTTAATCGAAAGAAAAAATAATAAAAATATACAGGAGAATGATTAATGAAAAATCTAGCTAGAGGAAGCGTGTTTTTCGGTTTATTCGCGTTGATTGCAGTATTATTTTACGCACAACCGACAGTAACCGCCGAAACCACATTCAGTATAGCGAATGATTCTAAAGGAAACATTCAAATTGAAGAATTCCAAACAAACAATACAGAAGAAACGTCTTTTATCAATAAATTAACTGATTACTCGGAAAATAATATTAATAATTTAAACTTTAACTTTTCAAAACTCGGGGCATTTAAAGCGACTGCTTACTGTTTACGGGGCAGAACGGCATCGGGCAGCAATGTCCGACGCGGAATTGTCGCTGCCGATCCGCGAGTTTTACCGCTCGGAAC
>CALMEH010000526.1 GCA_937863115.1 uncultured Acidobacteriota bacterium | reverse complement strand
TTACCAATATTCCGCCGAAAAGTCCAAGTTCTTCGCCGATTGCCGAATAGACATAATCGGAATCCGACACTGAAATCACCTCGACGTGACCAAGTCCGAGTCCGCGTCCCGTCGTGCCGCCCGAAACTAAACCGAAAGTGGCTTGTGCCGGTTGATAGGCAAGTTCGTTAAACCACGCATCAACATTTATTGATTTTTTTAGATTCTCGTCTTCCGCAATGGCTTTTTCCAAATCCGGTTGTTGTTTAAGAAGTTGTTTGTAATATGCTTCGTAATCTTCTTTCCACCAATCGGTGTCAGGCGAAGGCGGACTAAACCCGTCAAGCCACAGATGAAAGCGTTCTTGAACTCGATTGGGCAAAACTTTTTTGACGGGCGCGGCAAGCGTCGGAAGCAGAGGAATTTTTTCCTGCGTCGAAGGCGGCAATGCTCCGACGACCAAAACGCTGACCAGAAAAACCACGCTTCCGACCAAAACGAATCTTTGCGAAAAACGACGCACGGCAACGACGTAAAGCGTTACATAAACCGAACTGAAAACCATCATTTGCCCGAAATCTTTCAAAACAAAAACCGGAATAAAAGGCAAAACCGCCATCACAACCAACGGAATTACATCTTTTGCCCGCGGAATTCCCCAATAAGTTTTCGCCAGATTTTTATACAAAACTGATAGAATCGCAGCAAAACCAATCAGAAACGGAATTTTTGCTAGTTCCCACGGAGTCATATTTCCGACCGTTTTACCCGCCCGCGAAGTTAAAGCCGCCAAAAGAATTGGTCCGAGCGTCAACAGAACGATCAAAAATCCGTTGCTCTGCATCCAATTCAAAACATCGTCGCGCCGAAACAGCCAAATTACGCCAATCATCGCAAAAATCCCGAAAAGCGGAATCAGCGTTTTGCCCGAAGTAATTGTCGCCCACAGCGAATCTTCGACAGGGCGCGGTTTTTCCTTCGATAATCAACGGGCGAAGACGCGGTCGGCGGCAAACCCATCATTGCTTTTTTTTCGGGCGAATAATTTTCTTGAATATAATGAAGCTGGGCAGTTTTGATTTTGGCATCCCGTTCCCGTTTAATTTCGCGCACCTTTGCACGGTTGAGTTCACGCGCTTTTTCCTTCTCGGTCATATTCGAGTTTTGGATTTTTTGACGTTCCTCAGCCGGAATTTCCACCGCATATTCGCCGTCAGTAAAAAGCCGATACTGAATTGTCAAACCAATCGAAAACAGCAAAATCGCACAAGTGTAAAGCGTCCAATTTCCTTTGAATTTAAATATTATTGAAACGAAAAGTGGCAAAATCGCTAAGAAACCAAGCAAAGCAAGATTGCGATACGCACTCATCGGCGAGGCTTCATAACCGCGAATCAACGCGCCGTAATAAATCGAATAATGCGCGATTGCCGTCAACGCGACAATCAGAAGGAGAATTAAAATGTTTGTTGTTGCGCGATTTATCATTGTCTTTGATTCTTTTTCTTTTCCTGTTTCGTTTTCGGTTTATATTGTTCGCCCAAAAGTCCTAATTCGGCGGCTTTTTTGATTACTGCGGCGGCAATGGGACCGGCAGTTCCCCCACCGTATTTGCCTTCGCCAATGTCTTCGACGACAACGGCAATCGCAATCTGCGAATTATCGAGCGGCGCGATGCCGATAAACCAGCCGTCCCAACGCGTAAAGGTTGCCGGTTCTTCTGCATCAACATACACGCCGTCGGCATTCTTTTTCCGCACTTTGTTCATCTTCCGCGTGCCGTCTTTGTTGTAAAGCGGTGTGCTGTCGCGGTCAGATGTGCCGGTTTTGCCGCCCGTCGTGATGCCGGTTCCTTCCAAATCCTGTTTTACCCGCGTCCCCGTTCCTTCTTGGGTTACGGTTGCCATAATTTCGCGCACCTTTTCAGCTTGTTGAGGCGTAAGAATTTGATTGAACATCTGCGATTGAACATCGGCTTCGATTTTCGGTTTCATCAATTTCCCTTCCGTATTTCCAGCCGCCGCCGCAATCAGAGCCATCTGAAACGGTGTCATCTGTCCCGCTCCGCCTTGTCCCATTCCGATTACGCCCGAATCATATTTCGTTATCTGTTTGCCCGTTACGAGCGTCGCCCTTGCCGGCATAATCGCCCGCGCAATTCGCGGATTACTCGTGTTCCAGATGTCGGGGAAAAATCCTTGTTTGAGTGCGTCAACCGCCGTTTCGACGGGTTTTATGCCTAAAACAATGGCGGTTTCCGACATTCTTTCATTGCCGAGCGCATTGGCAAGCTGTGCAAAATATTGGTTGCTCGATAATTGAAACGATTCTTTCATCTCTGCCGAATCAGAACACGGATGACAGCCCGCGCTTCCAGTGTCTCTGATTATTCTCGAACCTTTAAAAGGCTCGTATCCGGCAGAAGTTACGGGAAAAGTCGAATTTTCCGCTCCCGCGCGAAAGGCGGCAATCATCGTAAATGTTTTAAATGTCGAACCGGGAATATAAAACTCTCTGTGAGCGCGATTAAGCAACGGTTTATTGGCTTTGTCAGCTTCGAGTTTCATATTTCCCTCGAACGATTCGGCTTCTTTCAAGCTATAAGTAGGGTTTGAATACATCGCCAAAATATTGCCGTTTTGCGGATTGATGGCGACAACTGCACCTTTTTTGCCTTCGAGTTGTTTGGCGGCAAATTTTTGCAATTCGTGATCAATCGTAATTTTGACATCTTTGTTTTCCGGCTCTTTGCGCTTTACTTTCGTCAAAACTTCCCACGCTTCGGGCATCGTGTCGGCTTCCTGCGTGTAAAGCGTCCGTTCGAGTCCGGGCGTGCCGAATTCCGTGCCGAGCAGATGCGCCATTTCTTTTTCGAGCGGAAATTCGCGGTCAATTTTGCCTTCTTTGTCGAGTTTGTAAAATGCCAAAGATTTATCTAATTTGCCCGTTCTATCAAGCATCCAACCGCGCAAAGTCGAAGCGGACGTGCGGCGGTTTCGCAAATCTTTGTTGCTCACGGCTCGAAAATCTTCGTTGTTTTTAGCGGCAAAATATGTCCAATAAACGTGAAATCCATAAACTGTCGAAGCCAAACAAATAAAGACGAAAAGCCACGATTTCAAACTCCGATTCGTCATCGTCAAACTCAAACGCCGCGAAACTTCTTTCGGTAAATTTTCTTCAAACGCAAATTTCGGACGCGCCGCACGGAAAAACGAAAGCATCAAAAACAGCACTAGAACACCTGTCCCGATAAGATAAACAATGGTCAATCCGGCAGGTGTGCGTTCCAAAACCTGTCCGCCGAAAATGTTTTCCGTGAATTTTGCTAAATCGAATTGTAAGAGAAATATTAGAAGTTTCATCGCTTTATTTTTAGATGTAGATTCATTTCTTTTCTTCAAAATCAAAAACAAGGCCTTGCGCCGTATTGCTCCGATTTTCTTTCGCTTTGTTCTCTTTCGGCAAAATTGTTTCCGCCAAATCCGTCAGAGTTACTTCGTTACTCATTTCAATTTCAGGCTTTTCAGACGGCGGCGCAACCGGTTTTAATTCGATTAACGGCGGTTTGTTTTCCGCTTTCACGGCTTCACCGATGGGTTTCAACGTAACCATCGCCGGCGGCGTAGGCTTTGGAATTTCGACTTGCCGCGTTTTCTCCAAAGCGTCGTTTGTCATCACAAATTGCTCGGTTTTCACTGCACTTTGCGGCTCTTCGACAACCATTTCTTTTTTCCGCGGAGTGTAATCGAGTGCGACTTCGATTGTGCCGAATTTCAATTTATCAGTGTCTGAAATCGGATAAGCCTTGCCATATCCGATACGTTTATCGTTGATGAATGTTCCGTTGGTCGAACCCGTATCGGCAACGGTGAGTTGCTTTTCATTGTTGATAAAAAGCGTTGCGTGGATTTTTGAAATGCTCGTATCTTCAATAACCAAAGCGTTTTCCTTCGTGCGCCCAACGCTCAGACGTTCGCCCGCACCGAATGCCAATTCGACTTTTTTGGGCTTGCCGTTCAGCGAAAATTCGACAACGACGATTTCTTTTTCCGGCTCTATTTTTATTTCGGGTGTGGTCGGAATAACAATATTTTTCATATTCGGCACAGTAACATTAACCGCCGCTTCGCCTTCTTCTTCCGAAAATTTATCAAAACTTGCCGAAAGTTTTACACCTTCAGTGAAATAATCGGGTTTTACTTGAAGTTTCATTGGTGCGTAGGTGTGATAACGGTTGTCGTTGATATGGTCAATTATCGAGGTCAAAAGTTCGTGCTGCAGTTTGTTCATCGCCTCGTCTGAATCGAGCGTAAATTTGTCCCATTGAATTTTCAGTTTCAAATTATGCGGCACGAATTTTCCTTTATTGCCCAAATCTTTGGCTTCTTTATCAAGCAGAGCTTTTAATTTCTCAATTAATTCGCTGGTCGCCAAACTGCTTGTAGGTTTCCAACCTCTGCCGGTCAGACGGTCAAAAATGTCGCCGATTTTCGTTAGCGACCCGCGCATCAACCAATCAACGGAAAGTTTCTTTTTATTTTCAACAGGTTTATTTTCCGACATTTTCAAAAATTGTTGACTGGGCTATAAAAACGAGTCTATCTCAGATTAATTTGTGTTTGTCATTTTAACGGAATTTCGGCGCAAAATAAAGACCGCAAACCTTGAAAACAAAGATTTATTAATCAATTTGACCGATTTTGCTTCAATCCGATAATAATCTTCATTCATTTTGAAAAAACTGGTTGACAAATTATAAACATTGTTTTATCTTGACTTTAATACTGTCTTTTACTGAAGATTAGTAACCAATCATTTTGACCGATTGAATACTACTTTGGCTGACCTCAAAACAAAATTTTCATTTGCAAAGGCTAATATTTTATGCAAAAAGCAAAAATTTCAGAAAACGGGTTTTCAATTGTCGAGTTACTTGTCGTGCTTGTAATTATCGGAGTTTTAGCTGCAGTTTCCGGATTTTATTTTACGGCACATCAAAAATTATACAAACCCGACGAGCAAGCATTAAAAATCGTGGATATGTTTCAAGAAGCCCGTCAACGGGCTTTGACACAGCGCGAATCTATGCGCATCGAACTCGACACGACCGACAATATTGCACGGTTGATAGACGAAAACTCTCCGGCGACAGCGAATGATGACCGCGAAATTCGCCGCTTCAATCTGTTTGAAATCAACGAGGTAAGAATTTTACGCCGAGCCGACAATATTGCTTATAATCCACCCGAACCGTTGCCCGTGGCAAACGCTGTTTTTATGCCGAGCGTTTATCCTTCGAGCAGTCCAAACAATGTCTGCACTATCAGATTTCAAAGCAACGGCACGGTTTTGAATGGCGGAAACGATGCAATCGGCACTGGTTCGACGATTACGGGTTTAACGCTTCACGTTTGGTCGCCGAATGAAAATGCTCCGAATGATGCAACCATCGCCCGTGCAATTTCGATTATCGGTTCTTCGGGTTCATTGCGGCTTTGGGAATACGACAAAAATTCCAGTGAAACGAACAAATGGCAAGATACTCGACGTTCCGGCGGCTATGGGCAGTAAATTGAGGGTAAATTTGTAATGAAACAAAATAAATCTAGCGAAAAAGGTTTTTCTTATATCGAAATAATGATTGCTTTGGTGATTTTGATGGTCGGTGTTTTGCAGATGGCATCGGCTTTATCCGCGAATTTATTGCGATCTTACGAAACGGAAAAACGCATTATCGCCAAGCAAATCGCGCTTTCGACGATTGAATCAATAATTTCCGCCCGCGATATTGCTAGAAGCGGTGCGGTTGCAGGTTGGGATTCAATCGGAAATGTCGGAACAAATCCTGTGAACGGTGCATTTCAAGGCGTGTTTTTGAACAATTGGTGTCCGATTCGTGAAGATTTGGGCTGGGATGGCGTTGCCGGAACTGCCGATGACGCTTGTCCCGATGGTTCAATTTGCGATGTCAGCGGTCATCCGCCAAACACAAGTGCGGTCGTTACCGGCTTTGAACGTCAAATTATCATCACCGACATTGCCGACGCGGAACGCCCGACACCGCCAAATCCGATTTCACGCCGCAGAATTGATGTCAAAATCCGTTATTTTTACAATACGCTTGCCAGAGAAGAAATAATTTCAACAATTATTACAAATTATTAAATTTCAGAACAAATGAAAAAATTATCCTATAAAAATCAGAAAGGCTTTTCGCTACTCGAATTGATGGTTTCGATTGTCATTTTTGCAATCATAACAGGCGTAATTTTCGGAATGTTGCAAATCGGGCGCATTGACCGCAACCGTGCCAGCCGCCGGAGCGATATGTTAAAAAATGCGCGGTCGGCGATTCATCTTATCGGGCGCGATATTTTAAATGCCGGAATGGGATTTCACCGGCGCGGTGCGATTGTTCCCGACAACTTTCTTTCAATCCGTTTAGGAACACCGACCGATGCCGACAACGACCGTGATATTTTGACTTCAATCGTTGTCGGCAACGATATTTTTACGAATAATCTGAACGAAGACGTGAACGTCCGCACCGATATTATTTCGTTTGCCTACCGCGATTTATCGTTTAATTCGGGAAATACAGTTTCGCTGACTAATGTTTCATCAGTCGGAACCTCACCTGAAATTGCCAATTTAGCCGGACAGGCGGCTTCCGCGAGAGCTTTTGATTTATATCTGATCGAATCGGACAGCTCGCAAGTTGCGGTAATGGCGACAAATGTTCCGAACTCAAATCAAATTGACATTGCTCCGTCTGATCCGTTGGGAATTAATCAAGCCTTCAACGGAACGGGTGCAAATGGATCGCTTTTGAAAAAATGCACAACGGTAATTGTTGAAAATTGCACAACTTATCTCGCCTCGGCAAAAAAATTCGTTTGGGTTGCATACAAACTTAAAGAAGAAGGAACATTGGTGCGAATCCTTTTCGGCAATAATACTAATCGTCCGGCGCCGGAACAAATACAGGAACAACCATTGGCATATAATATTAAAAATATCCAATTCAAATACGTTCTTGAAGATGGCACAGCGGTTGATAATCCAACGCTCGGCATTGACGGAATCGCCGGCACGATTGACGACCAAATGCTTGATGCAAATCTGATACGTCAAATCACAGTTTCCGTGCAAGTTCTTGCGCCTGAAGATGATGAACAGACAGGAAAACCGGCAGTTATTACATTAAATGCAACTTTCAGCGTCAGAAATTTGGAATACGACGCTGGTTAAAAAGATTAACAAGAATGAAATTGATTAAAGTGTTTTTTTTGTATTTTTCCTTATCACTCCTTTTATCTTTGTCAATTATTCTTAGGGTGAAAAAAGTAAAAAATTAGGTTGTAATTATGAAAAAAGTAAATTTATCGTCCGAAAAAGGTTCAGCTTTATTAATCTCTTTGTTTGTAATGCTTTTGCTTTTGAGTTTTGTAGCGTTTGCGGTTACTCGCACAACAAACGAAACCGTGGCGGCAGGAAACGACCAAGCCGAAACACGAACTTTTACCGCATCTCACGCGAGTCTCGAAGTGATGACGCGAAATTTTAATAAGATTTTCGATGTCAAACTAAATCCCGATGCCACCGATATGACACGAATCAAAGGACAAACCCCGCCCGGATTCGATAATTACACTTTTCAACAAGACGTAAACCAAATCCAAGCCAGTCAGATTGTTGTGATGACGGGCGAACAGTTTCAAGGCTTAAACGCTATCCGCGATAAATGGGAATTGCGAACTACGGCAACAGAAAATTCGACCGATACGAAAGTTGCTCTGCGGCGTGAATTTTTCAACAATCGAATTCCAATTTTCCAATTCGGAATTTTCTACGAAGACGATTTAGAGCTTCACCCCGGACCGCGTTTCGATTTCGGCGGGCGCGTTCATTCTAACGGCAGTTTGTTTTTAATGGCTGGCACGGGTTTATATTTTGCTTCAAAAGTTACCGCGCACAATCATATTTTTACCGATATTGCTAAAAACGGCAGACCTTCGACGCAATGGGGCGAAAACGTCTGGATTAAAAATGCTTCGGGAACTTACGTCAAATTAAAAAGTAATATGGGAAGCGTCTTGAATACAGTTGTCAATGGTTCGCCCGTTACGAATGCCCCGCAATATCCGACAACTTATACAAGCGCAAATTGGAAATCGAATTCAAATCTTTTTCAAGGAAATTTGCTTTCAAATCAACAACAATTAAACTTGCCGATAAAATTGCAAAACACGATAAACGGCTCTGCAACCGATTATGTCGAGCTAATCAAACGCGGCAAAGCCGTCGGCGATTTATACAATTTCGGTTCAGGTGCAGTTCCCGTAACTACCGCAAATCAAGACGATTCGG
>CALMEH010000525.1 GCA_937863115.1 uncultured Acidobacteriota bacterium | reverse complement strand
AACTGCTCGGATTATTTCCCATTACTCTCGCCCATTCGACTTGTTTCACTTCAAATTTTCCCAACAAAAATGGTTTTGAAATTCGAACTTTGCGAATCGGAACTTCATCTTTTGCACCTTTTGAGGAACCCATCAAAAATTCTCCGGCGGGAATGCGGACAAACTCCATTTCAATCGAATTTTTATAACCCGACGGATTTTCTTTCTTTATTTCATTGTTTTCGTTTAAGCTGCCCGGATTTTGCGAACCGGGAAGTATTTCGTCTTTGGTTGGAGCAGATTTGATGGACGGATTAGTTTCAACTTTTTTTTTACACTTTTCGGGATTTGCATTACAGTTTGAACTGTCGTTGCTTTGGGTAGTTTGGGCTGAAAACGGCAACACGCCGAAATAAAGCGCAAAAATCAAAGTTGCGGAAACTATCATCTGCCTGTGATTACGTCTATTTTTCATTTTTTTTCAATCTGTTAAAAATGTCGAAACAATTGCAAATGTTTCGGTCTATCAAAATTGCTAACCCTTTTGCTTAGAATTTTACAGGATTTTTATATAAATTGACACACATTTTATCGAAAAAATTAAAAAAAAATCAAGACTTTTAAAAATGAAAAGTGAAGTTTGAATATTTCGCTTTTAACTTTTTCGGATTTGGCTGTAAAATCATTGTTTAATGACAATGCAAAACTTTCAGGTTCGTCCGATTGGCGATAATGACATAAATGAATGGTTCCGTTTGCGAAAATTTTTGTGGGATGAATCAACAGATGCGGAGCATAAAGCCGAAATGCTTGATATTTATGAGCATACAGATTCGCAACTCGTTTTAGTTGCCCAACTTGAAGATGGGCGACTCGTCGGATTTTTGGAAGCAAGCATTCGCCCGTTTGTCGAAGATTGCCATTCCGATCACGTCGGTTATCTCGAAGGTTGGTTTGTCGAAGAAAATTACAGGCGTTTCGGCATTGGACGGCAATTGGTGAAAGCGGCGGAAAAATGGGCGCGAAGCAAAGGTTGCGGAGAAATGGCTTCGGATGCCGAAGTAGGAAACGAATCGAGCCTGAGGGCGCATCTCAATCTCGGTTATGAGGAAACTTCCAGGTTGGTTCATTTGCGGAAGGAGCTAAGTTAATGAAAAATTCAAAATTCAAAATTCAAAATTTTCGGTTTGCATTTTGCATTTTGCATTTTGCATTTTGCATTTATTTGGTAAATGCCCAATCAACCGACCAAAGTTTCCCGACAGCCGTAACTGAAAAACAAATTATTGGCACAATTCAAGCGCGAGATTTGGGTGATTCGCGTCTGACAACTTATTTTTACCTCTTTGGCGGAGATCAAGGCGATATTTTTTTGAATATTGTTACGAAAAACTTCGATGGCGATATTGATGTTTTTACGCTAAACGGTTTGAAACCGCTGACGAAAATCCGCGTTTTTTCCGATAGTTCGGACAATGAAACCGGACGAATTATTTATCTTCGGCAACCCGAAAAATTGCTTTTGCGAATCGAAGGTCGCACGCCGAATGATGATCCGGCAACTTTTCAAATAAAATTTGCCGGAAGTTTTATAGCCGAAAAAAATTCCACTAAAGAATCGGACGCGCCGAAGGTAAAATCGGAAAATCAGGGGGATGTTAAAGTAAATTCCATTGGCACAATAATCCAAACAAAACCTAAACCGACTCCGAAACCTACGGAAACCGTTGCAGAAAAAAAAGTTGAGGTTAATGAAACTACTAAAACAGAGGAAAAGCCCGTTAAAAAGGTTGAAGAAAAAAAAGAAACACCTAAAAAAGAGGAAGAAAAACCGAAATTTGAAGTTGTAATTACCGACAATCTCGAAAAGCAGAAGGAAGAGAAAACCGAAACGAAGTTGGAAGTAAAAACCGATGTTACGAAAACAGACGAAAAGGTTGAAGAAAATGCCGAAGTAAAAAAAGAAGAAGTTAAAACGGAAGAAACTCCTAAAAAAGAAGTAAATCCGCTCGAAAATATAAAACTCACGGTCGTTTTCAAAGACGGTAAAAAAATGGAACGTTCAATGAGCGATATTCTCAGCGTCAATGTTGACAAGGGAACGCTTACAATCATCGAAAAAGACGGCACAATCAGCCGTTATTCGATTTTGGATATTGTAGAATTTACAATTAGGTAGTTGCTAAAATCTTGTAATCTTTTATCGCTTCAATGATGACTTGAAATGCCTGTTCACGTCCGTAAATGTAGGCAATTTCGCAAACATTCGGTTCACTTGGCAGCGATTTATACGTCAGAAAATAATGTTGCAAACGATTAACGATTGCTTCGGGAAGTTCAGAAATATCGGTAAAATTTTCGTAGATTTTATCGCCGACCAAAGTTGCAATTATCTTATCGTCTGCCTCGCCCCCATCAATCAGACAAAATCCGCCGATGGGTTTCGCCTTTAAAATAATATCGCCGCGAGGAATATGATGTTCGCTTATTTCTAATATATCAAGCTGATTGCCGTCGCCGAGTTCAACATTTTTTCCGGAATTTTTCGTTGCGAGATTGGCAATATTTTCACCGCAATAAGTTTGCGGAATAAAGCCGTAATTTGCCGGAACGACATTTGAATATTGTTGCGGACGGTCAATTTTCAGATAACCCGTTTCCTTGTCAACTTCATATTTTACGGTGTCTCGCGGAACAATTTCGATAAAAACCGTTACTTCCTGGGGCGCATTTTCGCCAATCTGAATGCCGTGCCATGGGTGCGCTTTGTTAATTCTGAACATAGTTTTATTATTGATTGTAGAAAAGAAAATGTCTAACGCTATCGAACTCGAAACTTTACAAAACAACTTGATAATTCGGTTTAGCCGCCCTGAAATCAGAAGTCCCCTGTCAATTTTCGTATTGGAAGAATTAGACAAAATTCTTGATGAAATTGCGGTAAACCGAAGAATCAAAAAAATAATATTTACAGGCAAAGCAGATGTTTTCGCATCGGGCGCAGATTTGCGTGAGATTGCAGAAATTTCACAGGAAAATGCAAAAGATTTCGCTTTACGCGGACAAAATTTGATGAACAAAATTGCCGCATCCGATAAATTGACCATCGCTGCAATCAACGGGTTTTGTTTCGGAGGTGCGTTGGATTTGGCTTTGTCCTGCGATAAAAGAATAGCCGCACCGGAGGCACAATTTTGTCATCCGGGCGTTGGTTTGGGAATCATAACCGGTTGGAGCGGAACGCAGAGATTGCCACGTTTGATTGGTGAAACTTCTTCGCTTGAGATGTTTTTAACGGCAAAACGAATTGATGCAAATGAAGCGTTGAGCATCGGTTTGATTGACGAAATCTTGGGAAATCCGCTCGAATGTGCATTGCGTAAGGCTTAGAATTGATTTCCTCCTCATACTTATTTGTTCAAAAATTTAGCAATTCCACGCTGACAATCTTGCGTCAGACGCGCTATCGTGTTGACTTCTGCACCAACTTCTAACGATGTGTAAAAATCCATTCCGTCCATTTGATAAAGCAATTTCTTCGATAGAACAACCGCCGAGCGCGATGTTTTGTTATAAACTGAAATATAATTATTAATGTCTTCGTCAAAATTTTCATCGTCAAAAACGCGATTTATTAAATTCATCTGCAACGCTTTGTCGGCTGAAAAATCGAAACCCTGAGTGATTAATTCAAAAGATTTTTTCTCGGAAAGATTTCGCCGCAAAATTGCCAACACCATTGCGGGAACAAAGCCGATTTTTACTTCGGGATAACCGAAACGAGCCGATTTGCTTGCCAAAACAATGTCGCAAGCCGTTGCCAATCCGCAACCGCCCGCGAGAGCGCGACCTTGCACAACGGCGATTACGGGAATTTTAATTTTGCGAATCAGCGCAAATAATTCCATTAAATTTTCCGCGTCCCAAAGATTTTCCAACACGTCTGATTCGGCGATTTTTTGCAATGCCGACAAATCGGCACCCGAACAAAAATCTTTTCCCGCACCGCGAATCACAATGCCACAAAGCGATTCGTCTTCGTTAGCTTTTTTTAATTCAGTTTTCAAGGAATTTATTAAAGCGTCGTTCAAAGCATTGCGTTTTTCGGGACGATTTAAGGTTAAAGTTAAAATTGAATTTTCTTTTTCAGCTATAATTTCAATCATTTTCTTTTGATGTTTTGACGATTTTCGTCAGAATTTTCATAACTCTCAAACGGCTTCAATCAAATTATATTCTTTTTCGCTCAAATAATCGCCTTGAAATCGGAATAATTGATTTGTGAAAGGTTAAATGCGCGTGTCTCACATGAAACCTTGAATTTAATTAAGTTTTATTTGCATAATATCAAAATATTGCTTGACGCGGCGGAGGACGATTCGCTTTCCGCTCGGCGAAATGTCGAAATTCCAGATGTTTTCATCCGAATTGAAATTTGTCAGGGATTTTGATGCGCCGCCATCAATCGGCTGTATGTTAATTTCGTCGCTGTCATTATGAAAACGGTCGAAAAGCAAAGCCTTACCATCTTTTGTCCAAACAAATTTGTCGGAATTGCCCAGATCAAATTCTTTCAAGGTTTTGTTTTCGTCAAACGGACTAAAACGCACTTTCATTCCGGTCGGAGTTTGTGTTTGGTAGGCAATAAATTTTCCGTCAGGCGAAATATTCCAATGATAAGGAGCGCGAAAGGGAAGTTGATTAATTTCACTGCCGTCAATCGGTTTTTGAAAAAGGACGGATTCTTGAGCAGGAAGCCAGACTTCGTAAATTATTGTTCGTCCGTCGGGGGAAATCTCGAAATCGCGGACTTCGACCGATGAATTTGTAATCTGACGCGGATTTCCCCCGTCCGCATCCATTTGCCAAACTTGAGGCATTCCGGTTCGATTC
>CALMEH010000524.1 GCA_937863115.1 uncultured Acidobacteriota bacterium | reverse complement strand
ATACGGACAACCGATTTCGCCCGCGATTTTTGATAATTCTTCAGTTTCGAGTTTAATTTGTTCGTAATCGGCTGCGTCGCGGAATGTGATATGTTCGATTGAATTTATCGAATACGGTTCTAAATTACTTTCGTCCAATAGTTGTTTCAAATCCGTCGTCGTTTTTGTTTTCAAAAATTCGCGCAATTTTGCCGCCCAAATTTCGAGTAAATCAAATCCCGCTTCACCCGCGGCTTTAATGTCCGTTTCCAAATCGGCGTGCATCGTAGTTGCGCCATTTAATGCAATTTTCATTTTTTTTAGTAAAACAGGCTAACAGCCTGTTTTACGATTTACTTCCTCTTTACAATTACTAAAGTTATATCGTCGTTGGCGGGCGCGGTTTGGGTGAAATTCGAGAGTGCGTTTTCGACTTTATCGCGCAAGCCTGCCGCCGAGCGGTTGATGTTTTTGCTGACAACGGCTTTTAATCTGTCCATTCCGAATTCTTCCTCTTTTAAATTGTTGGCTTCGGAAACGCCGTCCGAATAAACAATCAGCGAATCGCCGGAATTTAATTGCAGTTGTCCGATTTCATATTCCGCCATCAAAATCAGTCCGAGCGGAAAACCGCCGGATTCGAGTTGTTCGACTTCCCCGTTTGCGCGTCCGACAAGCGGCGGATTATGTCCTGCATTAATATAGGTCAAAACTCCGGTTTGCGGATCTAATTCGGCGGCGAAAAGTGTTACGAAACGGTTTGAAGGCGTGTTTTCAGTCAGATATTTATTGACCGAAACGATAGTTTGCATCAAAGGTGTTTTCGCCGTAATCTGTGCGTGAATCGCGGCGTGAAGCGACGACATAAGCAACGCGGCGGCTGTGCCTTTACCCGAAACATCGCCAAGTGCAATCATCATTTTACCTTCGGGAAGTTTGATAAAATCGTAATAATCGCCGCCGATTTCATAACACGAAAACGAAATTCCTTGAAATTCGTAATTTTCCATTTGCGGCGGCGAGGACGGCTGAAAACTTTGTTGAATTTCGGTGGCAAATGCCAATTCGCGCTGTATTCTTTCTTTTTCAAATCGTTCTTCGAGCAGTTTGGCGTTTTCAACACGAATCGAAGCCACCGAAGCAAGAGTTGTCAAAATATTCAAATGTTCTTCGCTGAAGGTTGCTGTTCCTGTCGGGGCATCGGCATAAATCAAGCCGAAAATATTATTTTCCGAAACACTCAAGGGCACCGCCAAAACTGAACGAATATCAAGCAAAGCCATCGTTTGACTAGCAAATCGTGGGTCGTGTTGCGCGTCCGCTGTCAAAACTGATTTGCCGTTTTGCAAAACTTCCAGCATCACAAGCGAACTGATGCGGACTTCTTCGACTGTTTCAGTTTTACCGCGTTGACGCGCCACCATTATCTTCATTTCGCCGTTCGCTTCGTTTTTCAACATAATCACGCAACGGTCTGCAGGAACGGCTTCAAAAACAAGCGACGCAACTTGATTGAGTGTATCGTCCAAACCGCTTGACGAAAGTAGCGCAACGCCGACTTTTGAAATCAATCCCAAAAGTTCGGTGCGAGAAGAAAATTGCGAATCAATTATTTCCGAAGTCGGCGTTCTACGATGATTAAAGGAAATCGTCATCGAAGGATCAAGGGCTTGTGTGCTATCCGTGATTAAGGTAGCGTTTTTGCCTTTTATCAAGCGTTCGTCATCAAATAAAATCGTGGTTTCGCCGATTTGAATTTCGCCGCCCGGAATCAAAGGAATCGGCATTGAAACAACTTGCCCGTTGTATCGAGTGCCGTTTGCAGAACCTAAATCTTGCAACCAATAACTTTCGCCTTCTTTGCGAACTTCGGCGTGCAAACGCGAAGCGAAAGCGTCGGGAATACAAACGTCCGAACGCGCCGAACGCCCAATCGTTGTTCTAAGCCGGACAAGCGGATAAACATCAACAGGTTGATCTGAACTTTTTACAATTAATTGCGGCATATTATTAAAGACAGCTAGTTTGAAAGATTGAGAAGATGGGAGATTTTATCTTCCATTTATCGCGTCATCTCTTAGTCGTTCAATCACTCAGTCTCTTCGTCGCTCCGTTTCACCGTCGCTTTTCGCCCGTAAATCACTATCGTTCCGGCAATAAAATCGTGCAGGGCGCGACCTTTTGAATTAAAAATCGAAAAGAAAAAGCCGAGTCCGCCCGTCAAAACCGTCAAAGGATAGCCAATAAAATGTCTTAGCAATAAATTTACTAAAGACGGCGAATTCCCATCTTTTTTGACGACTCTGAGACCGGTCAAAATTTTTCCCATACTTTGCCCAACAAGCAAAGGTAAAATCAAGAAATTCGTCAAAATAAGTAGAACGAAAATAATCCAACCGATGTTCGTAATATCATTATTTAAAATCTTAGTCGGGTAATTTCCCGTGTTTCGATAAATTAAAAGACTTGCCACCGGAATCATAATTAAAAGAATGTAATCAATCATAATCGCGCCACAACGCAATGAAAACGGAGCTTTCAAACGTTCGGCATCGAAATTTACGATGATTTTTTCTGGTTTAATTCTTTTTGAGGGCAATCTTGTTTCTGCTTTCGCATTCATATTTTTTTGGTTTCAGGTTTTAGCCTATGATTTTTAGTTTTCGGTTTCTGTTTTTCATTAAGAACCGATGAACCGAACACAATAAATCAAAACCTACCCGACTAAAAAACTCATTGTCGTATCCCCGATTTTGATTTTGTCGCCGTTGGTCAAAACGTGTGGTTGATGGGGCAAAAGCCGCACATTATCGCTCAAAGCCGGAAGTAAAATAGTTCCGTTTGAGGAGCCTAAATCCTCAACCATGTAGTTATTTCCTTCGCGCCAAACTCGGGCGTGTCGACGAGATATTTTTGTTTGTGGATCGAATTTCGACAAATCCACTTCGGGGAAAATATTCGACATCGGGTCACGTCTGCCGATGATATTGCTCTCTTTATCAAGCGAAAAAATCGGCGCACTAATTTCTTCCGTTGATAGAAGTGTTAATTTCGCCGTTTGAACAGAAACACCTCCAAATAATGCAGGGTTTTGCTGTCCGGGCATCGGTTGTTGCGAACCGCAAAAAGCGCAAAAAACATCCGAAGCAACAATTCTTTGACCGCAAAAACCGCAGAAAACATATGAATTTGGCAATACGGTGGCTTCGGTTTCGGGACTGCCGTAAGTTACTCTTCCCGCTTTCAAATTTTCAAGATGTTCTTCCAATACTCTTTTCAATTCAGCCGCCGAAGCAAATCGTTTATCTGCCGTGTATTCGACGGTCTGCATCAGAATTTTTTCAATCTGGTCTGATAAAGCCGAATTGATTTGTCGCGGGCGCGGGTTTTTCTGAAAATCGAATATCAAAAGCGGATTGCTTTGTGGATCTGCGCCGGTTAAAAGATGGAACATTGTCGAACCCAAACTATAAATATCTGAACGCGCTTCGACGTTTCCGCTAAAAAGTTCCGGCGGCGCGTAGCCCATTGTGCCGACAGCGGTAACTCCTTTTTCTTCTTTATTTATCCACCGCGCAATGCCGAAATCAATCAACATCAAACGCCCCGAATTGCCGTCAACCATCACATTTGCAGGTTTTAAATCACGATAAACTATAGAAGGTTCGTGGCTGTGCAAATAATGCAAAACATCGGCAATTTGAATTCCCCATTCGGTAACGGTTTTTTCATCAATTTTGCCTTCCGCCGAAGCGCGAAGTCTTCCGGAAAGATCGCCGCCGGAAATATATTTCATAACGAGATAAAACCGCGCTTCTTTTTCATCAAAGAAATAATCGTAGATTGTGGGAATCGCCGCGTGTTCGAGCGATGTCAGTAACATTGATTCGCGTTTGAAGTCGGCAATGGCTTTGTCCTGCTGAATTTCTTCAATGTAAGATTGAACCATTTCCTTTACGGCACGAAGCACACCACCCAAATTTTTATCAGATGCAAGATATACCGCGCCCATTCCGCCGCCGCCGATTTTTCTAACTATTTCATAACGATTGTTCAAAACGGTGCCTTCGTCCAATGGCTTTAATTTTGCAGGTTTTTTGCCGTCGGTGTTTTCTGCCCCAACGATTGGAGTTGTGTAAGAACGACTTTCCATTTTCACATCGCCCGAAATATTTGCGGATTCAGCCTGGGCAACTTTTTGCTCGAAATCATCAGCTTTTTGTTCGGTCTGAACTATTTGCACCGAATCAAAAACGGTTTCGCTTTTGGGAGTATCGGAAATTTCCAATTCTTCTACGGGTTTGGAAATTGCTTCGATTCCCGACGGTTTTTCAATAGTTGATTGATTTTCATCGGCTGCTTCAATTGTTTGTGCTTCGAGATTTTGAACTTCATTTACTGAACCGCTTTCGCTGATTTCAGTTTCGACTAATGCCGCCGACTGAGCAAAATCTTGTGTTTGCGGTTTATCGAATTGATTTATATCAATTTCCTCTAGAATTTTTTCGAGCTTTTGAGACGGATGAATTTGAGTCGCCACATTGTCTTGACTTTGGTCGGTTTTTTGTTCTTCAAATGTGCCCGAGTTCACATTGGTTTCAAACGAAAAATTTGCATCAATATTTGGGATAATCGCCGAATTTTCAACCGTCTGTAAAGTTTCGGCTTGCGAAAAATCTTTATTTTCTTCTGCAATTTCGGATTTTTCCTCAACAAATTCAAAATCTGCATCTGGAACAAATTTATAATCTGACGAATTATCAACCGGCGTTAAATCGTCAAGATTCTCTTCTACCGGTTTTTGAATTTCAATATTCGGCGATTCGATAGTTTCGATTTTTTCATCCTTATTATTAAAATTTACAATTTCCTGAACATTATTTTCCGACGAAATAATTTCTTCGACAGGTTTTTCTTCATTAACAGACGAAACGACAAATTCTGTTTCTTCCTCAATCGGTTTAAGAATCTCGATGTGTGTTGGTTCGGGCAATTCGGAATTATCTGCTGAAACGGAAGTTTCAACTTTATCTTCGCCATCCGAAAAAACGGGCTGCGAAACGGTTTCATCCGGTATCATTTCTGCCTGAATTTCGACCGAATCGGTTTTCATATAAATATTTTCTTCTGTTTTCGAACTCAAAAATTCACCGGTCGGTTGGTTGATTTCAGGCAAAGACTCGGAAATCTCAGGCAAAGGCGAGGAAGTTGCATCAGGCTGCGGTGTATCCGGACGCATAAATTTAACAGCATCAGGTATTTCGATTGAATCACCACCCTGAATGACGACGGTTTTATCCATCGAAACATCATCGCTACCTTCAACGGCAACGGGTTTTAAAGAAATTCCGCAAAACGGACAAAAAACATCAATTTCCGCGACCTTCTCGCCGCATTCAGAACAATATGCCATTTTTTTTTAGTTCAAAGTTCAAAGTTCAAAGTTCAAAGTTTCAGTTGTTTTTTTACAACTTTGAACTTTGAACTTTAAACTTTGAACTTTTAGTCATTGATATAGAATCGCAAAAATGTTTTGCCGACGATGATTTCGTCGCCATCGTTTAAAATATTAGGGTTACCGGGAATTAAACGCCTCCCGCGATTAATAAAAGTTCCGTTGGTTGAGCCTAAATCTTCGATAAAATATTTGACTCCATTTTCACAGCGAATTCTAGCGTGTCGGCGCGAAACTTTGGCTTCCGGGTCATAAGCGTCCAAATCAACATCGGGAAAAATGCCGTTGTCTGCATCCCAACGCCCGATATTCGATTCTTCAGAAGTTAAAGTAAATTCAGTGCCGACGGCTTCACCGCGTTCGACAATTAATGTCGCGTGAACGCCGCGCGGTTTGTCCGAATTTCCATGCTTTATCTCTTCCAAATTATTTTCATCAAAATTCACAGGAATCCCGACAGACGTAACTTGAGCAAATGCCGGTGTTTCCGCGCTACTTGATTGCAATGGCGGAATTTCCACATAATTTTTCAATGCCCCGCCGCATTCGTCGCAAAATTGCGAGCCGTCAAGATTTTCCGTTCCGCAAGTCTGACACTTTATCATTTTATTATTCGATTTTTGCAGAAACAAGCACGAATTTCAGGCAAATTCTTCTAACAAATCCATAAAAGTTTCTACAATTTTATTATTTAGTGCGTAACAAAAGATTTCAAACTAGAATATTTTACCTTGAATTCCAATTTTCGTAAATGCTAAACATAACCTTTGCAATCGTCAAATGGTGCTTTGTAAAATTATTTCGTTAAGTCTTAAATCAAGAATGGTTTTTGAAACTATTTCGAGATTTATGACGTAGTTCATTTTTCAGACGCAAGAGGCATTTCGATTTTGCGTATATTTTTATTCAATCACTAAATAATCGAGGAAAAAAACGAATGGCTGTAAGCCGCAAAGGAAAATTCATTATCGCCGGAAGTGTTGTTGCTTTACTGGTTTTAATTACTGTCGCAAGTGTTTTTATGTCGCGCACAGATACACCTGAAGTTACGGTTGTAAAAATCGAAACGCGCAAAGAACTTCGTTCGACAGTTACAGCTTCGGGCGAAATCCGTCCGATTCAGTTCATAAATTTGACAAGTGAAGTGCAGGGACGAATCGAAGAAATTTATGTTTCGGAAGGCGACCGCGTAACGCAAGGACAGCAACTTGTTCGGCTCGACCCGACACAACTTCAATCAAATACGGACGCTCAACTTGCGGGCTATCAGGCTTCGCAAAACGATGTTCAATCGTCGCAATCGCAAGTTACGGCGGCTCAAAACCAACTTTCACAGGCGCAACAAGGCTTATATTCCGCGCAAACCCAAGTTGATACATCACTCCAACAAGTCAATACCGCAAAACAACAAGTTGATACGGCAAGGCAAAATGTTGTTGCTGCCCAAACCGATGTCGAATCGCGACAAGTCGAACTAAATACGGCAAATCGTGAACTCAAAAGAAACGAAGAACTTTTAGAAAGCGGAGTTATCTCCCGAAAGGAATACGATGAGGCGAAAGATCGTGTTGCCAATGCACAAATTTCTTTGCGAAATTCTCAATCGCGTTTGAAATCGGCGCAATTAGGCGTTAATGAAGCCGAAGGCAGAGTGAAAGAAGCCGAATCGCGTGTCAAGGAAGCGCGTGTTCGCGTCAATCAGCAACAAGTTACGGTCAATGATGCCCGACGCGGCATCGAAACGGCAAACATCAATACGCGCTCCAGCCAAAACCGTGCCGACCAACAAATGGCTTTATTAACAGGTCAAAAAACACAGCGCGACAAGACTTTGCAACTTGCGCCGATTAACGGCGTAATTGCTGATATTCCTTCAAAAGTAGGAACTTTCGCCGTCGCCGGACTTTCAACTACGCCGCTTTTGACGATTGCGGATATGTCAACAATTAACGTCGAAGTCAAAATTGACGAAACCGAAATTGATAAAGTCGCGGTTGGACAACCTGCGAAAATCAAAGTTGACGCTTTCGGCGAAAAAGAAATTGCTGGCGAAGTAATCCAAAAAACGCCTTTGGCAGTCGGCAAATCGCAAACTAGCGGCGGACTTTCGACGAATATTAACGTGCAGGAAGCCAAAGAATTTCGCGTTGTTATTCAAATCAAAGACGCGCCCGACGAAATCAAAGAAGGATTGCGCCCCGGAATGAGCGCAACGGCTGTAATTACAACCAAAACCGCCGAAAATCTGGTCGCCGTGCCGCTTCAGGCAGTTATCGAAAAGAAACCCGAAGCTGAACCTTCAAAGACAATTCAGGGCGATTTACAAACACCTGTCGAAAAACCGAAAACCATCAAAGGCGTTTATGTCCTTGACGGTAACAAAGCGAAATTTGTTGAAGTTACAACCGGAATTACAGGCGAATCCGATATTCAAATCACGAGCGGTTT
>CALMEH010000523.1 GCA_937863115.1 uncultured Acidobacteriota bacterium | reverse complement strand
TCAGCCGGATTTGGCGGAAAAGAAAGCCGTTTTGCTCGAATTTTTTGAACTCGTGCGCGAAGAAATGCCCGAAATTCCCGCGCTCGGCAAAATGAAACAGCTTGCCGGACAATTTACAAAAGGCTTAGTCGGCGGCGCACAATTTCGCCAAACACTCTATCATTCACATTCCGCACAAGAGATTTTGGACAATATCACAACTTATTTTGAAACTTTGCAAGCGCGAAAAACCTTTGGCGACGGTTTGACCGAAGCCGATAAAGATTTGGAAATTACGTCGTGCGATGCTTTCGCGGCTTAGGAAGAAAGTTTCCCGCAAAGACGCAAAGTTAGCAAAGAAGAAAACTATGAAATTATTTGGAATTATTTTTATTTTATCGCTTGTTTTTACGTCTCATATTTCGGCGCAGACGACGAAAATCGTTACGCAAAAACCGACAACAAACGCGGCTAAATCTTCGCCGGCTTACGCCGAAGTTCTTTTGCGGAAAGCCGAACTTACTGCCGAACTCGAAGGACTTTTGCTCGATTACACGGAAGAATTTCCGAAAATCAAGACTTTGCGATATGAAATCAGCCTTTTGCAAAAAGATTTGGAGAAACTTGCAGCGGTTACGGATGTTTCGAGATTGTCGTCCGCACTCGGAAAATTGATGGTTCGTCGCGCCGAATTGCAGGTTGATGTTTGGAGTTTGCAAAAACAATATTCAGACGACCATCCGGACGTGAAACGCGCCAAACGAAAAGTTGAAATCTACGAACAAGCAATCAAAGAAATTTTGCAATAAAAAAAGCCGACTGTTGAACGACAGCCGGCTAAGGAGGAGAAAAGTATGAATTGAATTTATTTCAATGTTATTACCATTCTAGTAGTTCCACGCACGATATTTAATTTTGTTCCAATATTTATTTTAAAATCTTTCATATCCGAAAAATTTACTCCGTCAACGGCTTCAATCACATCATTCGGCTTAATGTCAGAGCGTTCGGCTGAAGAGTCTTTACTAACAGATTGAACTCGCCAGTCGTTGCCCGAAGAAACAGCTTTGATTCCAACAGAATCGAAACCTTTCCCGATAGCAGATGCAATATTATCGCTGTTTTCATTGGAAGTCTTTTTCTCGACACGATTTTTATTCGCGTTTTCCGCAGTAATAACTTGCGTCGGCGAAAAAGCAGCATCGCGCGAACCGCCGCTATTGTTATTTGTAAAGTCATTTTTCGGGTAAAGTTTCCCGAAATCTTTCAGGCGCGTTGTCGCCACTGCTTGATTAATATTTACATTTACCGTTCGCGGCACGTTGCTGTCAAAATTCGCATTCGGACCGTTGCTTTTTGCGATAGACGGCATATCTGTTTCGTTTGACATCAGCAAACTTTCTGTTGATTTCGGCGTTGCGTTATAACTTGCCGCGATTTGCGGATTTAACATTTGATCAGCCGAATAAAAATTGGTTGAAACAACTACGCCGAGAAACGCCACCGCCAAACCGAGCGGTGCGGCAACTTTCAAAAACGTGAAAAACGGCTTGCGTTGCCCTTGCGGATTGTGCGCGGCGATTCGCGCTTTGACACGCATATCGAAATTCTTCGGCGCATTTACGCGCTTCAAACTGCCGCACATTTCGCGCACTTTCGCGTCTTCTGCGTTTAAAATTTCTTCATTTTCTAAATTTCTATTCATTTTTAATTCGATTTTCGGTTTTCAACAAAAGCCCAAGACCAAAGACCAAAGCTCTAAAAATAATGTTTCAGCTTTTCCTTCAAAAGCCCGCGGGCGCGGCTGATACGCGATTTTGTCGTGCCTAAGCCGAGTTCTAAAATCGTGGCAATTTCTTCGTAACTTTTACCCTCGACATCGCGCAAAACAATCGGCGCACGATATTTTTCGGGCAAAGTCGAGATTGCTTTGGCAATCGTCCGGCTTTGTTCATTTTCGAGCAAATCTTCGTCCGGCGTATTTCTTTCATCGGGCGGTTGAAATTCGGTGTCGTTGCTTTCTTCTGTCTGAAAAAGTCCGGTCAACGAAAGTAGTTTGCGCCGCTTTCGCTTGCGAAGCTCGCTGATTGCAAGATTTGTCGCAATTCGATAAATATAAGTCGAAAAAGCATACTCCGTGTGATAGCGTTCGAGCGCGAAATAAACGCGAACGAATGTTTCCTGCGATAAATCAACGGCTTCTTCGTAGTCGTTCAAAAAACGGTAAAGATAATTTGTTATCTGATTTCGATAACGATTAACGATTTCGGCGAACGCATCTTCATCGCCCGCCTTAGTTGCTTCGATTAGTTGATGGTCGGACAATTTTTCAGACGGCACGGCGGTTTGCAATACCTCCGCGCTCGATTTCTCGAATTTGTCCAAAGCCATACATTCATAAATTTTTACAACATTGCGGCGAACAAAACAAAAGCCGCTTTACGTTTCTTGACACGCAAAGCGACTTTGGAAGTTGCAAAAGATTTTAATTAATTACTTTTGAAGGTGCTTTCTTCGATTTTCAAACCGAATGAAACTGTCGCGGTTGCGGTTTCTTCAATTTGTTTATCGCCTGCCCAAAGCACGGTTCGGTATGGCACGAGCGTGCCTTGCGCGTAGTTATAATCGTAAAATTTGCGTAAATATTTGACGTTGTTTTCCGTGTATTCGAGCATCATTACGCGAAACGATTTTGTGCTGATAAAAAATCTGGTTTTACGGTTTTGTTTATCGGTAACATCTACACGATAAAACTCAACACCGGCAATTTTTTCCTTGCCGTCAAGGGTAAGCGTCGAACCGTTTTCTTTGTAGCGCAACATTGCTTCGAGTCCGCGCCAGATTTGATTTTGGAAGGAAAACAAAACTTCTTCGCGGGGCGTAAAAACCGATTCGTTAAAAATTCCGAAAACCTTTTCACCGTCGTAAATCAAACCGTAACGCACGTTTGGAAATTCTTGTTCGAGACGAATTTTTTCCTTTTCGAGACTTTCACCACGAAGCGTATAACGCTCGAAATTTGACGTTTCCTGTTTACCATCAAGACTGATTTGAGTAGTTTTTCCGCGTTCAAAAGTCGTTTTGCGGATTTGATTAAGCGTTTCGCGCCCACCGGGAAAACCATAAACGAAAATTGTTGATTCGACGATTTGCTCGACGGTCAAACCTTTTGTTTGATTGGCTTTTTCGTTGGTTTTATCCTGTGCGAAAATGCTTGAAAACGACAATAAAAGAAACGCAAGTAAGATGAATTTATTAAAACGCAATAACACTAAATAATTCTCCCGTGTAAATATGAACTCTTGCGGATTGTAGCATAAACCGTCCGCAAACGGCACGTCTTTAGCATAATAATTGATGAATTTTTACGAATTTAAGATGCTTGTCTGATTTGTAAAATCGAAATTATAAAAATTATAATTTCAATAGCGAAACTTTTACAAGAATTATTTCAATTCTTTTTTTATATTTCGTAGTTTTCGCAGGCAAAAATAATCTTAGAGAAAATATGTTTCACATCGCACTCATTGAACCTGAAATTCCGCCGAACACAGGCAACATTGCGCGGCTTTGCGCCGCGACTTTTACCGATTTACACATCGTCGGCGTAACCGGATTTCGGATGGACGACCGAACCTTAAAACGTGCCGGGTTGGATTATTGGGACGATGTTAAACTCCATAGACACATCGAGTTAAGCGATTTATACGAAGCATTATCCGATTCGCGTTTTCTCTATTTCACGACCAAATCGCAAAAATCCTACACTGATTGGAAGTTTGAAAAAGGCGATTGTTTGATTTTCGGGCGCGAAACACGCGGCTTGCCCGAAGAACTTATCGAAAAAAATTTTGAACGCGCTTTAACAATTCCGATGCCGAACAAAAATATTCGCAGTCTGAATCTTGCAAATAGCGTCGGAATCGTGCTTTACGAAGCCCTGCGCCAAGCCGATTTTTTTGAACGATGATCTAAAAAGAAAACTATCACATATCACCTTTCACATATCACTTATTCCGAAGTGAAATTCCCAAACGAAATCATTTTTTAATTACTTTCAACTCAACGTCCAAAATATTTTGCGAATATTTCTCTCTAACCTCATTTCTTTCAACTTCGCCGGCGGCATCAAGCAAACTCTCAATATTGCCCGTAAAAAATTCATCCACCGATTTTTCTTTTTCGAGCCGCGCAAAAATTTTCGTGTAAGCCGCGTCTTTTTCCAAAAAATTGATAACCGTTAATTTATGAGATGGTTCAATAAAAGTGGCGAAGAAACTG
>CALMEH010000522.1 GCA_937863115.1 uncultured Acidobacteriota bacterium | reverse complement strand
ACCATCGGCGGTTAATTTTCTGACGAAACTGCTTTCCGAATTTTCCGCACCAATTGGCGATAAACCGTTTCCTTCCTTCCAATCCGCCGCACCGAAACCGACGGCATCGAGCAAATTTGTATGATTAAATTGCGCTGAATCCGTAGTTTTCAGCAAAACAAGATTTGAATTATCGGGAATATCTGCGGAAAACGTTCGGTCGCCGACAGCGGTTGTCGTGCCATTTCCGGTCGGATAATCAATCAGCGAAAAACCGCCGTTCGGATTGTTGTTCGTCAAAAGATAATGACCGCGTGAACGAATCGTAACGAGATTCGGAATCGCCGCAATCGATGTCAGATTTGCGCCGTTTGACCTTGCAACGGTCAAACCGTTTGAACCGTCTGAAGTTTGAATCGTAATGTCGAAATCATTCGGATTAAAGAGTTTAATATATTCATCATTCGCGCCGAGCCGCCCGCGTTGGCGAAACTCGCTGATGAGCAGTGAGCCGTTTGCCAGATCTTCATCGAGAATCTGCACATTCGTCGAACCGCGTCCGTTTTCGATTTCGGCATTGTTTGTCGGATTGTTCAGCGAAATCGAAAAACTTTCACGCGGTTCGAGTATTGCATCGTTAAAAATCGGCACGGTAATCGTTTTCGTCGTTTCGAGAATGTTGAACGTCAAAACGCCGCTCGTCGCCGCAAAATCTTGCCCTTCAACAGCGGTTTCGCTAACAGTTGCCCAATCAACAGTTACCGGATTCGGTTCGGTAATCGTGCCAATTCGTTTGACCGTAACCGTAGCCGTCGAGCCGTTTTCAGCTTTGTTATATGAAAGATTTTCAAACCGCAAAGTTCCGCCGCTTCCGCCCGTCGGACTTCCGGGCGTTCCGATAAAAATCAGTTCACGGTTGTTATCGAGCATAGCAATATTAAAAATCGAAGGATTAATATTGTAACCCGAACGGCTTGCCGCAACTGCGTGCGGTTGAAACGCAACGGTATTCGTAAATCCGAAACGTCCGTCTGCGCCCGTAACCATAAAGCCGGACGTTTGCCCGCTCATTGTTACCATCACACTCGAAAGCGGATTACCGTTCGTATCGATGACGCGACCGGAAATTGCAAAATTGCCGAATTTAGTAACAAAAACGTCATTTCCTCCTGCGTTAAAATTTTGAAAGGCTTGCGCGTTTGTCGGAAACGCCGCGCCGACGGCTATCGTGCGTCCGGTCAGATAAACATTTCCGGTCGTGTCCAGCACGATGTCATTGCCGAAATCAGTGCCGCCGCCACCGAGATAAGTTGAATAAATCAATCCTGTTGCTGTTGCATTAACGACTGTAAAAATTCCTTCATTACTACCGTTAAAGGTTGTGTCGAAAGCACCTGAAGTTGTCGGATAATCGCCGCCGAAATTACCGCCGGTCAGATAAACATTGCCAAAATTATCAACTGCCAAACCGCTTGCGTTTTCGCCTTGTGTGCCGCCTAAAAATGTTGAATAAACGAGCGTTGCGCCGTTCGCGCTGATTTTACTGAGACCGATTTCGTTACTGCCCGCGACAGTTGTGTCGAAAACTCCGACAGTCGTCGGAAACCCCGAACCGACGCTTCCCGCAATATAAACATTGCCACCTGTATCAATCGTAATCGCCGAAGCATTATCAATGCCCGCGCCGCCGATCAAAGTTGAATAAACGAGAGCCGAACCGCCGGCGTTGAGTCTGGTTATAAAAAAATCAGTTGCACCGTTGTGTGTTGTATCGAACGCTCCGGCAGTCGTCGGAAAATTAACTGCGTCATCAGTAGTCGCGCCGCCGATAATTGCCTCTCCGTTCGAACTAACCGCAATCGAAGTTCCGTTGTCGATCGAGCCGCCGCCCAAAAAAGTCGAATAAACCAGAACTGTGCCGGTGTCGTTTAATTTTGTTACGGCAACGTCGTCAAATCCGTTAAAAGTTTCGTCGAACGTGCCCGCCGTTGTCGGATAATCGATAACCGCATCCGATGTTCGCACAACAATATAAGCATTGCCGCCGCCATCGATTGCTAAATCATTTGCAAAACCAATGCTCGCCGAGCCGATGTAAGTCGAGTAAAGCAGATTTGAACCGTTCGGGTTTAATTTCGTTATAAAAACATCCGCACCGCCGTTAAAAGTCGTGTCGAACGCGCCCGAAGTCGTCGGAAAAGCCGCGCTTGCCGCTCCCGCAATGTAAATATTGCCGACCGGATCAACCACGATTCCATTTCCTTCATCATAAAACGTGCCGCCCAAAAAAGTCGAAAAAACGACATTCGTTCCCGAAGCATTGATTTTGGTTACAAAAACATCTTCCTGTCCGTTTGCCGAAGTATCGAAAGTTCCCGCAGTTGTCGGATAAGCGGGCGAGAGAGTTCTGCCTGTGATGTATGTATTTCCGCTTGCGTCAACCGCAATGTCGTTGGAAATATCATCGCCGAACGAACCGAGAAATGTCGAAAATGCCAGATTGTTGAGCGAAACGGTCGGGTCAATGACGAGCGGTTTTGAGCGGTCATAATAGCCGATTTGAAATTTTATTTTTGATTGTTCGATGATGAAACGGCTTTCGATTTCCTGTTTTGCGCCGTCGGTTTCTTGAAATGAAAACGGTTTGTTTTGTTTGATAATTCCGGCAGGCGTGTGAATTAAAAGATTGCCGTCTGCACCAATTTCGAGATTGTCCGCGCCATCAAATTCAAGCACGATTTGTTCTGCGTCCACATTCGGCGCAACGACAAAATCATAGCGCGTTGCGCCTGATTCGAGTCCGTGCCAAACCATATTGATTCCGTTATAAACATTTTCATAATGCACCACGCCGAAATTAGGAATATCCGTGCGCCAATCTTCTGCTGTGCCTTTGAAGTAATTCGTTCTCTGCTCACGCAAATGCTCGCCCGTAAAAGTTGATTCAGCATTTGCGCCGACAATTTTCATTCGCAAAGCAAAGGCTTTTTGTCCGTTGTCCGCTGTTCGTTGTTCGGTGTTTTCTAACGGAAGAACATAAATGGCTTCGGTGGCTGTTAAAAAAACATTCGCACCGCCCGAACGAGCAAAGTAACGAACTTGTTTATCGAATTGTCCGCGATTTTCTTCAAAGGAAACTGCTGTGCGGGTATTAGAAATTTGATTTTCGGTTATCGTTTCTGCCGAAACTGTGCGAACGGAAAAATTAAATTGAAAATTTAGAAGCATCGTTCCGCAAAGCGCGAGAACGGTAAAAAAGCGGCGAAATATTTGATTTGGTGTTTTTTGCATTATCTTTTCTTTAACTCCTTGCCGGATTTCATTTCAGGCAAATGAAAAGATAATTTTTTTACGACAAATTTTCGCCACCCGCTTGGGTAGTTAAATTCTGATGCCGACGGGACAAATTTCAGGTTTGCGATATTCCCACGAAATACTGCCGTCTGATTCAAATTCAGGCGTTTTCAATTCGTTTGATAGTGGCGTAAGTTGAATCAAAAAATTCAAAAATTCCGCATTTTCGTAATTATCCTTTATCCACGCGGGCGGCTCTTCGCCGGGGCGGGTGCGCGTGAAATATTCAAGTGGTTTTTCGTGTTTGATGTCCGAATCTTTGCCGAAACACAGTCGAAATTCACGCGCCGATTCAATTCTCATCCAACCGCCCGAAAGATCGCCCGGCGGATAAGAATAAATTTTGACGGCATAAACGCCCACCGGAACTTGAACAAAACAACCCATCTGATAATTGCCGCCGTCCGTCGCAATCGGAAAATCTTCCAGATAATCTTCCATATCTTCATCGCAACCGCCCGAAACTGCCATTTCGCCCGATTCGAGATTCAACTTCCAAGCCGCTCGCGCTGTCCATTCGCGCTCTTCATCTTCGGTCAAATCGCCAAAAACAACTCGCACATTATAACCGTCGTCCTGATAGAGTTCGGTTGCCATAATCGCGCCTTTCAAAGCTAATTCACGCAAACCTTCGCGCCCACCGAAAAAATCGGTCAACTCGCACCACGGTAAATCAGCCAAATTTTTATCCGCCGCATAAA
>CALMEH010000521.1 GCA_937863115.1 uncultured Acidobacteriota bacterium | reverse complement strand
TTATGTTCCGCGTTTGTTGGAAATCGAAGGCGTGCAATCAGTCGTTCCCGTAATTCGATATATCACGCCGAATTCAAAAGGGCGTTGGGGAATTTCGCAGATTGACGGCGTTGAATGGAACTCGTTCAGCCAAATGAATGAAATAAAAACCATTCAAGGTCGTGCGCCGACAGCGGACAACGAAGTTATCGTTGACGAAAGATATTTGGAAGAAGAAAAAATAAAAGTCGGCGATTTGGTAGAACTTTTCGGCGACAGAAAATATGAAGTTGTCGGAGTTTTTTCGCCGCCTTCGGGCGCACGAGTCAAAATGTCGCTCGCCGCAATGCAATCCGCGCTCGAAGCTCCGAACAAATGCACATACATCTTGGTTAAATTAAAAGACGGCGCAAATGCGGACGCGGTGGCGGCAAAAATCAACGAAGTTTTGCCCGGAAATAAAATCAATCTGACACGCGATTTAATTATTGACGCACAAGACAGAATTCCCGCTTTGAACACATTTTTGCGCGTTCTCGTCGGACTCGGCGCGTTCGTTTCAACGATTTTTGTTTTGCTTTCGATGTATACGACGATTACCGAACGGCGTAAGGAAATCGGCATCTTAAAATCTCTCGGCGCACCGAAATCATTCATTATCAAAGTCATCGAAGGCGAAGCGTTTTTAATCGGCGTGCTTGGTGTTTTGCTCGGGTTCGCTGTTTCATTTATTGCGTCTTACATAATTTCGGGAAGTTTCGACATCCAATTTGAATTTTCCAAAGGTTGGATGATTACGGCAATTCTAATCGCCGTCGGTGGCAGTCTTTTCGGCGCACTTTATCCCGCATTACAGGCTTCAGCGATTGACCCGGTTGAAGTTATGGCGAATGAATAATAAAAATCCTTTGGTATAGCTTTGCATAAAAACTAAATCAAACCACGAAATAACACAAAACTTCACGAATTAATTGGACTTTTTTCGTGAAGTTTTGTGTTATTTCGTGGTTTCTAAAACAAATCGCATCATTATTCGGAGTTTTTATCCAAAAACCTTTGGTGTGAAACAAAAATGTAAAGGATTGAAGAGAAAAACCATTCCGTAGTGATTTAAAACCAATGGTTTAAATTCGCTACGGAATGGTTTGCGTTCACTACGGAATGGTTTTTAAATCGAAACCATTGGTTTAAGCCTTAATTTCTTCTAAAACTTTTCTTGTGGCTTCGATTAGACTTCTTTCATCATTGGCAACGCGCAAAATTCCGTTCGGCGAAAAATTCGCGTTTTTATTTTCAGATAAAAATTCCATCAATTTTTCGGGCGAGACTTTGGCGTTTTCGCTCAATTTGATGCCGAAACCGTTTGCGGTTTTATCAATCGAAATAATTCCTAAACTTTCCGCCAATTTTCTCAGCCGCGCATAATCGAACAAATTTTCAACAGAATTCGGAAGTTTGCCGTAACGGTCATTTATTTCGGCGTAAATCCTCTGCAAAGCATCGTCGTTCGCGGCGGACGAAATTCGTTTGTAAGTTCGCAGACGTTGCGAAGTTTCGGAAATAAAATCTTTCGGAATCGAAACGTCAACGCCGAGATTAATCGAAACGCTGATTTCGTCTTCGACCGTTTCGCCTTTTAATTCGGCAATTGTGCGCTCCAACATTTTCGTATAAAGGTCAAAGCCGAGCGCGTCTAATTGTCCCGATTGCTGTCCGCCCAAGATATTTCCCGCGCCGCGCAATTCCAAATCCAGCGCGGCGATACGGAAGCCTGCACCCAAATCTGAGAATTCGCGTATCGCGCTCAATCTTCGCTTCGCAATCGGTGTTAATTCGACTTCGCTTGGAATCAAAAGATAAGCATATGCGCGGCGATTGGAACGCCCGACGCGCCCGCGCAGTTGATAAAGTTGTGATAAGCCGTAATTGTCGGCGCGATTGATGATAATCGTATTGGCTCGCGGAATGTCAATGCCGTTTTCGATAATCGTTGTCGCCACCAACACATCGAATTTATAATCAACAAAATCCAAAACGGCGGGTTTCATTTTCTTTTCGTTCATTTGCCCGTGCGCGACGATGGTTCGGGCGTTCGGGACAATTTTTTGAATGTGTCCGGCGATTGATTCGATTGATTCGACGCGATTATGGATAAAGAAAACTTGTCCGTTGCGCGACATTTCGAGTTCAATCGCCGATTTAATCACGCTTTCCGAAAACTGCACGACTTGCGTATTAATCGCCAAACGATCACGCGGCGGCGTTTCGATGACCGACATATCACGCATCCCGAGAAGCGACATATTCAACGTGCGCGGGATCGGCGTTGCGCTCAAAGTCAGAACATCAACTTTCTTTTTCAGATGCTTCAATTTCTCTTTGTGCGCGACTCCGAACCTTTGCTCTTCGTCAACTACGACAAGCCCAAGTTTTTGAAACTTAACGTCATTCGACAAAATCCGATGCGTTCCAATCAAAATATCAACCTTACCTTCTTCGGTTGAACTAACGACTTCTTTTTGTTCTTTCGCGCTTCGGAAACGCGATAAAAGCTCGATGTTCACGGGAAATGCAGCAAAGCGTTTCTTAAAACTTTCAAAATGTTGATAAGCCAAAACGGTTGTCGGCGTAAGAATTGCGACTTGTTTGTTGTCCATCACGGCTTTGAACGCGCCGCGCATTGCGACTTCGGTTTTGCCATAGCCGACATCGCCGATAACCAATCTGTCCATCGGCACGGGCGTTTGCATATCGTCTTTTAAGTCGTCAATCGCCTTGGCTTGATCGGTCGTTAATTGATACGGAAAAGCGTCTTCAAATTCGATCTGCCACGGCGAATCAGCCGAAAATGCAAAGCCGGAAACCATTTTTCTTTCCGCGTAAAGCCTGAGCAATTC
>CALMEH010000520.1 GCA_937863115.1 uncultured Acidobacteriota bacterium | reverse complement strand
CCGTGAAGCCGAGGGGCGGAAGGTCAAAGTAGCGGTTGACGTTCGGACTGTTACGTCCTGCTTCATCAGAGCTAGCCAAACCTGAATAGTTACCGAACAAACGGCTCCAAGTATAGCTACCATTGAAGAAGTATTTGCTTGCACGCTTGTCAAGACGAATTTCAAACGCATCATAATCGCGTTGTGCTTTGGCACACGGCAAGTTTGCAGTTTGTGCAATTTCGCAAGTCAAGCCAATTCCCGGATTGCCAATAATGTAGGCTTCAGAACCTTGAGCATTGAAAACACCTACGTCTTCAATAGCGCGGTCAACTTGTTTGTGTGTGAAACGTGCGCTCAACAAGAAGTTTTGCGACAATTGACGCTCAAATCCGATAGTATATTCACTCTGACGAGCGGCTTTAATATTAGGATCAATTGCGCCGGTTTCAAAGATATTGGCACCGTCAATATTGGTAGCAACGCGGAAGTCAAATTGACAAACCGAGTAGCCTGTTCCGCCAACAATCGGGCAAGAACCGCCGATTGGATCGGGGTTGCTACCGAGAATGTTTGCCAAGGTGTAACCTGTAAAGGGAGTTCCGCGTCCCGGCAGGATTTCAAAGAAATCACGACGGAAGAAGTCACCACCAAACGAGCCACGCGGCAATTCATATTTGAAACGGTCATAGAACCAACCGTAGCTGGCGAAGATTTTGTTTTTGCCATCGCCTAAAAGGTCGAATGCAAAACCAAGACGCGGGGAAATTTTATCGCCCCAACCAAATTCGATAGCTTGGGTGTTAGTTGCCGCACCAAAGTTAGGAACAGTTTCGTTTTCAAAACGGATTCCCAAATTCAAGGTTAAACGGTTGTTAATCTGCCACGAATCTTGAGCAAAAACGGCTTGGCTCTTGCTGCTTGCTTCGCCGACTGTTCCAAATCTTTGCAGAAGTCCCGAACCTAAATTACCCGCTGTCGGAGTTACAGGTCCGCCTGAAAGAACATCAATTGTGCGACCATAGAAAAGTTGGATAATACCCAAATCTCTGTAGCCACGGTCAACTGTATTGAACAAACGGTTAAATTGATAGCCGAATTTGAAGTTATGACGACCGCCAAGATTAATACCAACAAGGCTGGCATCAGCATCGAAGGTTGTTCTGGTTGAAACGTCATAGTTAATTTGCGTGTTGTTAGCAACATTTTGGAAACCTTGTGAACAACCGGTTTGAGCGGCTGTTACACCTGTAACCAAACTGCAAATGTAACGTGTTGTGCGAGCTAATCCATATGAACTAAGTTTTTCGTTTAAGAAACTACGTCCGGCACGGAAGTTCAAAACCAAATTATTGGTTGCATTGTAGGTTGCTTGTCCGTTGACATTGTTAGCATTTTGTCTGCCACCTTGTTGGGCAATCAAAGCTGCTCCTGACAATGTTCCGATTGCACCACCGAAATTAACCGATTGCGGTGCGCCGCCCAAACCTTCATTAACTGCCGGAAGTGCGCCACCATCTTGAACCAAAGGATTGTAGATGAAGGTTCCAAAAATACGGAGTTTTGAAGTCGGTTGAGCATCAAGACGGAAAAAGTAATTTTCTTGTCTCAAATTTTGCTCATATCTGATTGTATTGTTGATAAATTGTCCGTTTGGGTTCGCTGCACTGTTTCCGGCAATCGAATTGCTGTAATAATCAACAGTTCTAATCGTGTTGATTAATTGCGGAGCATATGCGGCTGAGAACCAAAGTTTTCCTTTAACAACCGGACCACTTAAGGTCGCAATCGGGAAGAAATTCGTTCCACCGTCTTTACGCGGTTGGAAATATGTAAAAGCTCCCGGAAGGTTGCCCACGCTAGCGACGTTGTAGGTGGTCAAAATACCACGCGGATTACCGTTTAATTTTGAAGGTGCGAAGGAAAGACCGAAATTACCGCGCCAATTGTCGTTTCCGCCAACTGTTACAGCATTGATAACACCACCGGTTGCGCCGCCGTATTCAGCTTCATAACCGGTTGATTTGATTTGAACTTCTTGAACGAGTTCAAACGGAAGGTTGTTATTGCGGGTCAAAGTTCCATCTCGGAAGTTGGTAACTTCTTGACCGTCAATGACGAAAACATTTTCCGAACCCGAAGCACCGTCAATTTGGAAACCACCGCCGAGTGCTTCAGGGCGCACATTCGGAGCAATTTTCAAAATACTGGCGAACGTCGTGCCGGTCGGCAAATTGTCAATGATTTCTTTGTTGATATTGTTATCAATCTTGGTGTCGCCTAAGTCAATAGTCGTATTGCTGTCTGCATTAACATCAATGATTGTCGTTCCGCTACCAAGTTCTAACGCTCTGTTAAAGCTGAAAGTTCTGTCAAGCGAAACATCCGCATTACCGCTGGCAGTTTTAAACCCGTTTGCCGTAACACTGATGCTGTAAGTTCCAACCGGAACTTGCGAAAATTGAAAGTAACCATTTCCGTCCGTCGTAGCATTTCCGTTGTAACCAGCCGTCGAACCCGTGCTTTTAATAGTAACGGTCGCGCCCGGAACAACTGCTCCTTGCGGGTCAGTAATGGTTCCGTCTATATTGCCGCTGTTACGTTGTCCGAAAGCGATTGCCGAAAGGCAAAGGATTAAGGACATCGCCAGCGTCATAAATCTGAAGTTGATTTTCATTTATTAATCTCCTTACTTAAAAAATAGAATTCTTGGAAGTAATATATGTATTTAGCTCGTTTCGATTTTCTTAAGCGAAATTTTTTAGGAGCTAGGCATATTTATAACCAATTTGCTTACAAAGCAAATTCGTAGCCACAAAAACACCTTCTTGAGAATTTACGTTAAATACTTGTTTAACAACACTTTAAAACACTTAGGACTAAGCCCTCTAAAACCTCTTTTTTTTAATTCTCTACGATTTCTTGAAAAATATTCACGATTTTGGATATTTTGTTAAACAACTGAACCGTAAAAGATTTTTCGTATTTTTAAACGATTCCGGAAAATGTTCATAGAAAAAACAAACAAGATAATCCGCCCATTCGCCGCCACACAAAATTGCTGATTAGTGCAAATATTTGTAAATTTGTTCTGTGCGATTGATTATTTTATAACGCAAAATCATTCAATATCTTGTATAAAATCCGAAATAATGGAATTTCCAAAAGAGCGGGAAAATATAAAACTTTGGTTTTGTGCAATAAATATAGCACTTACACGAAGTTTTAGAGGGAATTTTCCGGTAAAAAGTCTTTGGCATCCGATTTGTTATTAAATTTATTGAGATTAAAATTTCTAAGGCAATTTATTGAAATTTATTGAATTAATTTGAAAGTCGTTATCAAAATTTTTGAGAAAGACATTTCATAAAAAATAAATTCCGATTTATTCAAAAAAAATCAAAAAATAGAGAGGTAAGTATGATTAAAAAGTTTAGTGTTTTATTTTCTGTTTTTGCTCTGCTTTTGTGTTTAGGCACAGTTGCATTCGGACAGGAAACAACCGGCGACATCGAAATTACCGTAAAAGACCCGAATGGAGCCATTGTGCCGAATGCGAGTATTACGATAACAAATGCCGAAGGCAGTTCGACGGCTGGTTACAAAAAAACCGTAACCGCTAACGACGAAGGTTTTGTTCGTGTTCTGCGGCTTGCACCCGGTTTATATACCATAACGGTTGCGGCAACTGCCGGTTTCGCGGAAAGAGTTATTCCGAATGTTCAAGTTTCGCTCGGAAGAACTTCGCCTGTATCGGTTGAACTTGGAATCGCCAATGTTGACCCCAATACAGTTACGGTTAATTCATCGGATGTAAATCCAATTGATACGAGTTCGACGAAAATCGAAACCACAATTAGTGCGGAAACCGCCGAATTGCTTCCGAAAGGCGTAAGTTTTTCGAGTATTTTGAAAGTTTCCCCGGCAACCCGCGGCGAAGGTCTGGCGGGCGGCTTCCAGATTGATGGTGCTTCGGGTGCAGAAAATACGTTTGTTATTGATGGACAAGAAGTTACTAACGTCCGCACCGGAACTTTGGACGGAAACAGCGATTTGCCGTTTCAACTCGTCCAAGAAGTTCAAGTCAAATCCAGCGGATTTGAAGCTGAATACGGCGGCGCAACCGGCGGCGTTATCAACGTTGTTACCAAAGGCGGCAGTAACGAACTTCGCGGTGAATTAGGCGCACAATTCAGACCGGGAACTTTTCAAACCAGAGGTCGTGATGCTTTATTTATCAACACGTTAAATCAAGCTGAATATTTTCCGGCACAGCGCGATAAGTCGCTCGCCTTCTTGCCGTCAGCAACTATCGGCGGTCCGATTGTTAAAAACCGTTTGTGGGTCTTCGGAAGCTACACACCGCAAATCTTTTCACGGCAACGCACGGTTTATTTTCTTGATCCGACGACACGTATTCCGACAGGTGTGGTTCAAACATATGCCTCAAAGGTTGTTTATGAATATGCGTTCTTGAAAATCAATGCACAGCCGTTCGACAAACTTTCATTGAATGCGGCATATACTTGGAATCCTTTATCGGTTGAAGGCGGAATTCCGGCGTATTCGTCGGCACTCAGCACGCTGCCGACAGGCAACGGTTTGACCGGTTCGCCGTATCTTGATCAAACCGGCGGACGCGACAATTCGCAAAGCATCACCGGACAAGCCGTTTGGACACCGACAAGCAATTTAGTTCTCAGTTTCCGTGGTGGACACTATTTCTTGAATGAAAAAAGTGGAAGCTACGGCATCGGCGACGTTACCCAACCGCGTGTAACCTGTAGTGCAACGAGTCCGACACAATTCCCTGCGGGATTCGGATGTATTCGCGGCTTTAACAATGGTTTGGCAGTTGTTTCAAATACGCTTTTTGATGCAACCGAACGTAACACATTTGATGCTGATGCAACCTACATTTTCAATGCCGGCGGTCGCCACGAATTGAAGGGCGGTTATCAATACAACGGTATTGCCAACCAACTGTTCAGCTCATTCCGCGATCAAATCGTTTTGCGTTTCGGTCAAACAATCGCTTCATATTCAGGACGCAATCTTCCTTCATCACCGAATGCTCTCGGCGCAGGCTTCCTTCGTCAATTCCGTGAACAGGGAGATGTCAGCAGTAAAAATGAAGGCTTGTATATCCAAGATAAATGGCAGCCGTTTAGCCGTATGACATTGAACTTGGGGGTTCGTGTCGAACGCGAAAATGTTCCGAGCTTTAGCGATGGATTACCCGGTATCTCATTTGACTTCCAAGATAAAATTGCTCCGCGTTTGGGCGTTGCTTTCGATTTGACCGGCGACGGCAAAACGAAAGTTTCGGCATTCTACGGATGGTTTTATGACCGTTTCAAATA
>CALMEH010000519.1 GCA_937863115.1 uncultured Acidobacteriota bacterium | reverse complement strand
GGAACGCTTAACACGCCGAAAAACATTGCAAATAATACGCTTCGCCGATTATTTGGCGGATTTCAGGCAAGTTATATCATCACTTACGCCTCAAATTTGCCGTTTAATATTTTGCTCGGAAGCGACCGCAATGGCGATTCAAACAATAATGATCGTCCGATCGGAATTGCTAGAAATACGGGTAAAGGCTTTGATTTTGCTTCATTTGATTTACGTCTTAGCCGCACGTTTCGTCTGACCGAAAGATTAAATCTTGAGCTTTTAGCAGAAGGTTTCAACCTTTTCAATCGGGCAAATTATTCCGTTCCGAACAATGTTTTCGGTAGCGGAACAACGCCGCTTGCGACCTTCGGACAACCGACTGCCGCTTTTGATCCAAGACAAATTCAGTTTGGTTTCAGACTGAATTTTTAAACTGTTTCGATGGAATGCTTCGCTTTGTTTCCCGCAAATGCGAAGCGTTCCATCGAAAAAATTGACTTATGGAAAATCTTAATGTAATCGAAAAAACTGATGAAAAGAACTTCTATCGCGCCGTTTGGCGTTGGCATTTTTACGCGGGACTTTTTGTTGTGCCGTTTATGGTGATTCTCGCCATTACGGGAATTATCTATCTTTTCAAACCGCAACTTGATGTGTTGATGTATCGAAATCTGATATTTGTCGAAGTTGGACAAACTGCATTTGCGCCTGCCGACCAAATGAAAACAGTTGAAACAACTTATCCAAACGCCAAAATTCTCAAGTTTCGTCCTAATTGGGAAGCCGAACGAAGCTCGGAATTCGATATTTTGACGGCTGACAAACGCGATCTGAAAATTTTTGTTAATCCCTACACAAATCAAGTTTTAGGCGAACTCGACAACAAAAACAATCTGCAATATTACGCTTTTGAGATTCACGGTAAATTGATGGCTGGACGTTTCGGCGAATGGCTTATCGAATTGGCGGTTTGTTGGGGATTAGTTTTGCTCGTGTCGGGAGTTTATCTTTGGTTTCCGCGCGGAAATTCGCGGTTTTGGGGCGTTTTAATGCCGCGTCTAAATCTTAGAAGCAAACGGCTCTTTTGGCGCGACCTTCACGCCGTTGTCGGATTTTACGGTGTTTTAATCGTTGCTTTTATGATTTTTACCGGTTTGCCGTGGACGGATTTTTGGGGCAAAAATGTTCTGCGCTCGAGAGAATCTTATCCGCTTGCAAACCGTGAAAAGCCGAAATCAATTGTTCCGATGAGTTCGCTCAACACTTCGGGCGAAAAAACGATTCCGTGGGCAGTCGAAGAAATGCCTTTGTCAAATTCCGACACATCGCATCTCAATCACGAACATCACGAAAAAGCTGATTTGACCGCTGAAAACTCATCGTCAAACAGCACAAAACCACTCAACCTGACACAGATTTTAGAAATCGCCAAAGCCAATAATGCGCCTGCTGATTCAATTATCGCACTGCCGCAAACGATGGACGGAATTTATGCAGTAACAGCTTTTCCGAACGATCCGGCAAATCAAACGACGCTCCATATTGACCAATACAGCGGCGCGATTTTAACCGACGTGCGCTGGAAAGATTACAAACTCCTGCCGAAAACGGTTGAAACGGGAATTGCGCTTCACGAAGGCAAATATTTCGGTTTAGCAAATCAGTTTTTAATGCTTTTTGCCGCTCTCGTAGTTCTGATCTTGGCAATCAGCGGAATAGCAATGTGGTGGAGCAGACGACCGAAAAAAAGACTCGGCGCACCACCAATGCCGGAAAATTTCCCGCTCTGGAAAACGGCGGTTTTCATTATTGGAGTTTTAGGAATCTTGTTTCCGTTTGTCGGAATTTCGCTCGTCTGCGTTTTGCTATTTGATTATTTAGTTCTGCGGCGAATTCCGAAACTTAAAAAGGTCATCGGATAAAGAGATTCAAATATTTTGAGGAGAATTCTATGAAACTTTTTGCAATTTTAGCGTTGTTTTTTTTACTGTTTACAGTTAATTTCGCACAAAACGAAAAGGCTGTAATCGTGCTTAAGGGCTATGATTCCGTAGCTTTGATTCAAGGCAAAAAAATCAAAGGAAAAGAAAGTTTTTCTGTTGTTCGCGGGCGTTTCAAATATCTTTTTGCGACACAAGCCAATAAACAGAGATTTGAGAAAAATCCCGAACTTTACGAAGTTCAAAACACAACCGATCTAACAGGTTCGGGTTCGGGCGATTTCTTGCGATTTCGCGGTTTTTCGGGAAGTTATAACAATTCGTATTTACGCGACGGTTTGAAATTTCCCAACTACGACGCAAATGAAACAGCAGATGTCGAAAGAATCGAGGTTTTGAAAGGAACTTCAAGCGTGATTTACGGACGAGCCGAGCCGGGCGGCGTGGTCAATCTCGTTTCAAAACAGCCGACTTCGGACAATTTTATTTCGTTCGATTTTTCCGCCGGACAATTTAATTTTTATCGTCCGCAATTGGACGCAGGCGGGAAACTTTTTTCGGATAAATTATTGTATCGCTTGAACTTTGCGTATCAATACGACGGCAATTTTCGGGACGATGCAGACGGCAAAAGAGTTTTCGTCGCTCCCGTTCTACTCTGGAAACCGACGGAAAAACTGCAAATTTCATTTGACGCGGAATATTTGCGTGAAAGGCGCGGAATGGATGTCGGGCAACTGCTCGTGAACGGTCGTGTGCCGAATGTTCCGGTCGAACGCAGTTACGGCGAACCTTTCAACCGTTCATTTCAGCAAAATAAAAACGGCGGAATTCGCGGCAGATACGTTTTCAACTCAAATTGGTCAATTCAAAGCGCGTATCGAACGCAATTTTTCGATTACGCTTTATTCGGCGCATTTCCGGCATTGTATTTCGCACCTGCTGTTGAAGCTGACGGCAGAACAGTCAACCGTGATCTTGCCTCGATTGATTTCACAGAGCGTTGGCATTATTAAGACACGACCGTGAATGGAAGATTTTCGACCGGAAAAGTTAAACATAATATCTTGGGCGGTTTTGAATACGGCTACACGGACGGAATTTATTATCACGAATTTTATCTCGCCGGTTTTGTCTTTCCGGCATTCCCGACGACCGATATTTTTACGCCGACCGCACCGCTCAGTT
>CALMEH010000518.1 GCA_937863115.1 uncultured Acidobacteriota bacterium | reverse complement strand
GATTGCGTTGGTTAATAAAATTGACCGTCAAGATTCGCGCCCCGAAGAAGTTTTAGACGAGATTTACGATCTTTTTATTGACCTCGGCGCGAATGACGAGCAAATCGAATTCCCTGTTCTTTATTCTATTTCGCGTGACGGAATGGCGAAAAAGAATCTCACAGACGAATCGGACAGCTTAAAACCTTTGTTTGAACAGATTCTCGAAACCGTTCCCTCGCCGAAGGCTGTGCGCGACGACAGTTTGCAACTTCTTGTTGCCAACATTGACTATAATCCGTTTGTCGGGCGGCTTGCCATCGGCAGAATTTTTTCGGGCGAAATTGCGAAAAACCAAGAAGTTATCGTATCTAAACGCGACGGCTCAACGCAGAAAACGCGCGTCAAAGAACTTTATATTTTTGAAGGTTTGGAACGCCAAATTACCGACAAAGCCGGAGTCGGCGAGATTGTCGCGCTTGCCGGATTTGACGACATTAACATTGGCGAAACAATTACGTTGATTGATAATCCGCGCCCTTTGCCCGTAATTGCGGTTGACGAACCGACAATTGCAATGATTTTCGGTGTCAATAATTCGCCGTTTTCGGGCATTGACGGCAAATTTGTAACTTCGCGCCAAATCAAAGAACGTCTGGAAAAAGAACTTTTGGGAAACGTCGCGTTGCGCGTTGCCGAAACCAATTCGCCCGACCAATTCCGAGTTTCGGGGCGCGGCGAATTACAGCTTTCGATTTTAATTGAAATGATGCGCCGCGAAGGTTACGAACTCCAAGTTTCAAAACCGGAAGTCATCACACGCAAAACGGAAAACGGTTTGGAAGAACCAATCGAGCAAGTTGTCGTTGACGTGCCTGAAGAATTTATCGGCGTTGTTACGGAAGCACTCGGACGCAGAAAAGGTCAGATGACGAAAATGATCAACAACGGCACGGGCAGAGTTCGGCTCGAATACGAAGTTCCTTCACGCGGTTTGATCGGTTTTCGCGGCGAATTTTTGACCGAAACGAAAGGCACGGGCTTGCTCAACACAATCTTTTTGCGCTTTGACAAATGGCAAGGCGAAATGAAAGGACGCGGCACCGGCTCGCTCGTTTCCGACAGAATGGGCGAAGCAACAAGTTATGCGCTCTACGCTTTGCAAGAACGCGGCACGATGTTCATTAAACCGCAAACAAAGGTTTATGAAGGAATGCTCGTCGGCGAAAATGCGCGTTTTGTGGATTTAGACGTGAACCCCGTCAAAGAGAAAAAGTTGACCAATATGCGAACAACCTCGACGGACGAAGCCCTGCGGCTCGTTCCCGTCAAGGAATTATCGCTCGAACAAGCTCTGGAATTCATCGCCGATGATGAATTAGTCGAAGTTACGCCGAAATCAATTCGTCTGCGAAAAAGAGTTTTGAGAGCAAACGAAAGACCGAAAAAATAAACTTTCTTTTCAAATTGAAGCGTGGGCAAGATGCCCACGCTCCGACTTAAAATTTATTTTGTCTAACTGCTCACTTTTCCAATGAATTAAAGATGAATTGAAATGTTCCGAAGGTTTGCCCTCGGTGTTGTGGACGAAAGGCGAAAAGGATGATTTTGCCTTTCCCGTAATTGGTTTCTGCCAATGCAGTTTTAGAATTCAAAAGTTTTTCGCCAAGCATCCAACCGGATAAAAGCGCGTCTTTTTCGGCGAATTTCGCAACGGGAAAAATTGCGGCTTCGTCGGCGATTTCAAATGCCGAACTCGTAATGAAATATGCGGCGGTTTCTTCGCGCAAACCTTTGGCGAGCGGGAAATTTTTATCAACTTTTAATTGGACAATTGAACCCGGGTTATAAAATTCGTTGCGTTTCAAATCTTTCAGCACGTTTCGCATTTTCAAATTAAATCGGTTGATAACGAGTTCGCACGAATCGTCAAAGCAAATCAATTTCCCGCCATTTTCGACAAATTTCTTCAAATTTTCAACGCCCGATTCGCCAATGCCTCCGGCAAATTCTTCGGCATAACGCTCTGCGCTCAAACCGTTTAAGATTGTCTTTTCGTTGTCGGCAGGCAAAATTATCGTGTCGAAATTTAAGTTTCCGGCGCGAAAATCAGCGTTTGAAATTGATTGATACGGAATCTGAAAATTATCGAATACAAGCCGCGTCCAACCTTCGTCCATCGAAGATGTGAACGGTTTGTAAAGTCCGATTTTCGGATTTGTTTTGAGCGGATTCGGCATTTTATCAAACGGCGTTTTATTCGGACTTAAATTTAAAGTTTTTCGCGCTTCGTTGATGTTTTCGACTTTCTTCAAAGTCTTTTTCGCGCCTTCCAAATCGCGTATGTTCCAAACCGCATCCGTTTCGATCCCCATTTGCAAAGGCAGAGTCCAACCCGCAACATCGTAAGGCGTTTCGGCTTCGCCATTTAAATTTATACGATTCGGATAAACCTGTTTTTCAAACAAACTCAAGATATTATTTTTCTGCACCTGATTCGTAAAAATCAAAAATGAGCCGAGCGGCATTTCGTGAAAGTCATTGCGTTTGTTCGAATTATGCGCGAGATAAAGTTCTTCCGTCATCTCGAAAACTTCGACTCCCTGCCACATTAAAATTTCGATAAACCGCGCAATAGTTTCTTCATACGGCTGTCCGGCGGAAACGACAAACGCCTGCGGTTCGCTTTGTTTTCGCGTCAAATTCGCTTTGTTCAGTTCATAAAAATTCCGCAAATATCGCGGACGAAATTTCGCCGCCATTTCCAAAAGCGAACGCGAAGCAATCATCTCAATTTTTGCAATGTTCGAAGGTTTCCATTCGCCGCCGCGCCAAGGATTCGGGAAATTTGTCGCATTTTGCAAAAGATTTGGCAAGCCGCGTGTGCCATTAAATTCCTTCAAATCTTCTTCGGAAATCACAATCGGCGACATCAAATCAGCGCTGGCGGATTCCGACAAAATGCCGATTGAATTGTGAAAATAAGGCGCAGTGCGAAAACCGCCGTGCCACCAAGTATCGTAAGAAGCATTGGTTGCCACGCCCGCAATATTTTCGGCTTGCAAATCTGCCGACATTTTATAGCCGATAAGCCCGACTTCGCGCAAAATTGACGGAGAAATTCGCGGATTCGGCGGATCAAAAAACGGTGGAATCGTAAAACGCGAAGAAACTTTGCCTTGTTGGTGAACGTCATAAACAATTTGCGGAAACCATTCTTGCCAAAAGAGTTTCGTGATGTGTTGCGTTTCTTTAAGATTCATCATAAACCAATCACGGTTGTTATCGTGTCCGGCGTAATGATGATAAAGTTCGGGCGGCGTTGAGCCTTCGGATTTTGTGTTTAAGGTTTTGCGATACCAATTTGCGACAATATCAATGCCGTCGGGATTTGCCGAAGGAATCAAAATCAAAATCGTGTTTTCGAGAATTTCTTTTGTGCCTTCGTCTGTTGCTGTTGCAAGTTCGTAAGCGAGATTCATAGACATTTGCGAAGCAACGATTTCCGTCGAATGAATCGAACACGAAATTGAAACAATCGTTTTGCCTTGTTTGATAAGATTTTCGAGTTCGTTTGAATTTATCAAATTCGGATTGGCAAGTTTCGTGTTGATTTGTCTTATTTTTTCGAGGTTTTTGATATTTTCGGGGGCGGAAATAAACGCGACAATCATCGGTTTGCCAAGTGTTGTTTTGCCGATTTCTTTGACTGAAACTTTATCGCTTTGCTTGTCTAATTTGGCGAAATAATCGGTTATTTGCGTCCAATCGGCAATGGTTTTGTCATCTGTCGGTTGAAAGCCGAGAACCGATTTCGGTGTCGGAATTTGTCCGTAAGCAGTAAGCAGTAAGCAGTAAGCAGTAAACAGTAAGAAAAATCCGGTTGCGGACTTTGGACTTTGGACTTTAAACTTTAGACTATAATTCATGCAAGAAGTTTCCCTCGAAGCGATTCGAGATAATAAAAAAATTACGTTTCCTGTCAAAGAGTCTAACAAATCACGCTTTATCGGCAAACTGCGTTATTGGTGGAGTTTATCTTTTGTCGCATTTTTACTGCTTTTTGTCGCTTTCCCGGCAATGACTTTTTTGCAAATTATCAATCGCCGAATGAAACTTTATCCGTTATGTGTTTGGGGTTCAAAACTTTGGATTCGGGCTTCGGGCGCAGAAGTGAAGGTTTCGGGACAGGAAAATTTGGAAGAAAATAAATCGTATATTTTCATTGCCAATCATCGTTCATATCTCGATACGACCGCGCTTTTTGCATATGGCGGAAAGAAAATGGGTTTAATCGGTAAAAAAGAATTGCTGAAAGTTCCGGTTTTGGGGCGCGGAATGCAGTTTATAAAGTTTAGAGCGATTGATCGTTCAAATCCGCAAAAGGCATTGGAAACAATGGAACAAGTGCGCGAAACGGTGGACAGCGGCTATTCGTTCGGCATTTTCGCCGAAGGCACACGCGCTATGCCGGGCGAACTTTTGCCATTCAAAAAAGGTGCGTTTCATCTGGCATTGCAAACCGGCGCGGCAATAATTCCCGTGGCAATTAAAAATACCGATTATCTAATGGGCAAAAAAACCGGCGTGGCAAATTCGGGAACGATGGAGATTGTTCTGCTTCCGCCGATTGAAACAAAAGGATTGACGGCAGACGAAGATTTAATGGATTTACTCACTAAAACCAGAGGCGCAATCGCGGAAGAACTGAGAAGTGAGAACTGAGAAGTGAAGCTATTTTGCTTTCAATTCTCAGTTCTCACTTCTTACTTCTCAGTTAATTTAAGGTTTTTTCGTCGGTGTCGGCGAAGCGGTCGGAGTCGGTTTGGTTTCTTCCGCAGGTTCGTCGTCGTCCAAGATTATGACTTCGGTTCTGCCGACGCGATAGTTTTTATAGCTGACACGAACACGCATTTTGACGGCTTGACCGTTATCGAAAACGAGAGTGTCATCGGAAGTCGAAAGCGCAGGAAACCAATATTTGCCGTCCACGTTATCACGCCAAGTTTCCATTATCGGAAAACGCTGTTTCCCTTCCGGCACGGCTTTTCCTTTGGATTTGACGATCATCAAATCGCGGTCGTCAACCCAAATTCTGCCCGAAAAATATTTCAAACTCGTCTTTTTCCAATCAGGCAAAACCTTCGGCGCAACATCGAAAACGTATAAATCGAGTTCGTCAATTTTTTCTTTGCCGAGATAAGTAAAATTATAATTGGCGACAAATTGCGGTTCGATGGCAAATGGATCAATGCCGCCGAGATTATCTATATCTTCGGCAGTAACCGTAATTTCCTTAATAGTCGGAACGGGCGCGTAAAGAATTTTTTCAAACCGTGTTCCCTCTTCCTTAAACGTCAAAAAAGAATCGCGCTGATAAACGCCCGAAATTTGTCCGCCCATTCCGACTGTGGCAATCATCGCATTGCGGTTAAAGGCATAAACCTTCAAGGCTTCCCGAAACTTCCCTTCGTTGTCGGTAAAAGTTTTAACAATGCGGTCAATCTCCGCTTGACTTAGATTTGTTTTGACAATATTTGAAGTCTGCGCCGAAGCGAAAATCATCGGAAAACACAAAATAATTAAACCAAATAGCGTTTTTTTCATAACTTTTTCCTTAATTGAAATCAAATTTATAGATGCGGAAGAACGGTAAAAAGATGTTACCAAGCTAAAAAAAAGAAAGGGAGAAATGGGGAAAAGGAGAAAGGGAGATAATATCTTTTTAATAATCTTGAATGAAAAATTCAATCGTTCAAGATTATTAGCAAAAAACAGATCTCCTTTTCTCCCTTTTTCCTTTTCTCCTCTTCTCTAATTTATCCGCGTATATTCGATGGTTTGACCATCGGTTATACTCGTCGTTCGGATGCCGTTGCGGGTTTTTGAAACTCTGGCTTCCGCGCCGTTGTTGAACAGACGTTCGCCGTTCATCGAAGCGTAGGAAATATTGCCGTCCATATTAATGGTTACGTTGCCATTTTTGCTGATTGTCAACGTAATCGTGCCGCCGGTTTGCGGATTTCTTGATTGAAACGTGCCGACTGCCCAATTCGGAACATTTCCGTTGCCCGTGTTGTTGTTATTGTTGTTATTATTACCATTAAAATCTCTGTAATAATCAATAGATTGACCGTCGGTAACACTTGTCGTGCGAATTCCGTTTTGAATGCGGCTGATGCGGGCTTCCGCACCGTTGTTAAACAATCTCGAACCGTTCATCGTGGCAGATGCGGTCGTGCCGTTGCTGAAGGCAATGTTCACTGAGCCGTTGCGGTTGATGGTCATCGTAATCGTTGAACCGTCTTGCGGGCTTCTGCCGTAAAACGTGCCGATTGCCCAGTCGGGAATATTTCCGCCACCGGTGTTGTTGTTGTTATTATTATTGCTTCCATCAAGCGCGGGAAGGTCGTATGTATCTGCCAATTTGTTCAAATCTTTCCGCATAGTTTTCCAGCGGCTTTCCAATTTGCGTGCAAAAAGCAAATTGTTCATCATTTGGTTGACATCGCGGGCTTCACGCATTACCGATTGAACGTCATTGCGGCTTTCCCACCAAGTATTATTTCGGTCAAAGTCGTTTCGCAAATCATCGAGCGCGTCTTCATAATCGCGAACAATATTGTTCAGACGGTCTTCTTCATTTGTGCCGTTCAGCGAACTCTGATCCAACTGGCGGTCAAATTCGCGGGCAAAATCATTGCTGCTTCTTTCAAGTTTATTTATGATGTTGCTCACATCACGCTTGGAATATTTATTCGTATATTTGCCTTGCGCGTTTGAAACCACAGGCAAAATCATCGCAATCAGCGCAAACGAAAATAATGCTAATACTATTTTATTTAATTTTTCAATATTCATCTTATCCTCCAATTTGATACAAAAAACTACTTAATTCGATAATTCCATCATACTCTTCATTTTTTATCGAATCAAAAAAGCCGAAACTTAGAGTTTCGGCTTTTGAAATTGGTTTGTTATAAAATTGTATTATTCGACAAAATCTACTTCGACGCGGTTTTTGATAATTCCTTTCTCGAAACCTTCTTCGAGCAGACGGCGCACACCTTCGCGCCCGCGTTCGCCATAATCAAGCGTTAAATCGTTAACCCACATTGCGACAAATCTGTCGGCAAGTTCCGGCGGCATTTCCCGAGCAAACTGCAATGCGTAAGCAAGTGCATCTTCGCGGTTTTCCATCGAATAAACGATGCTTCGGTGTAAATGTTTAGAGACTTGTTTCATCAAATCTTCGCCCAAATCGCGTCGAATCACGTTTCCGCCCATGGGCAACGGCAATCCCGTTCGCTCAAACCACCATTCGCCCAAATCGAGAACTTTGCTCAAGCCCATCTGCTTGTAAAAAAGTTGTCCTTCGTGAATCAGAAGTCCGGCATCAACTTTGCCGCGCTGAACTTCTTCGATAATTTCGTCAAACGGCACAACAACGTATTCAAAATCAGGATTATAAATTCTCAAAGCCAAAAAAGCACTTGTCATTTCGCCCGGAATGGCAATTTTCAGTTTGCCGATGTCTTCGGGTTTATATTGTTCTTTGGAAACAACAATCGGACCGTATTTATCGCCGATGCTTGCGCCGTGCGGCAAAAGAGCGTATTTGTCCGAAACGTAGGCGTAAGCGTGAAAGCTGATTGCCGTAACGTCAAAAACTCCGTTTTGTGCGTCCTCGTTTAGAGATTGGATGTCTTTTAATGTGTGTTCAAACTTTAAACCTTCAGTTTCGAGTTTGTTGGTTGCCAGCCCGTAAAACATAAAAGCGTCGTCGGAATCGGGAGAATGTGCAACGGTAATTATCCTGATTTCAGGCTTTTCTTGCGAATTTGCGTTCATAAAAATTAGATTCGAGTGAAAAAAATGTTTGTATTATACAAAATCTGTATTTTACCGTTTTCCGCGTGATTTTCAAATAGAGATTTCAATTCATTTATCATCGGTGCAAAAAGCGTATCTTTTTCCGAAGGCATATACGAAGCCGAAAGCATTCGTCCTTTCAAACCTTCAAAATCAAGCGTCTGAATATTCAAAAAAGTTTTCATCTGAATATTTGTCTGAAAAAAATCGCTCAAAATATTTTCATCAATTTTATCGTGGCGCACTTTTTCGTAATCCGTGCCGAATTTTTTCAGATGATTTTCGTATTCGATTAAAAAATCGTTCGTGTCTAACTGCCGTTCGTTCCAAATCAGCGCGACAAATCCTTTTTTGCGCAAGATTCTTTTAAATTCCGGTCGCGTCTTTTCCTTATCAAACCAATGAAAAGCCTGCGCCGCCACAACGAAATCAACCGAATTATCAGCCAAATTCGTATTTTCGGAAGTTCCGTCAACCGATTTAAATTTCGGAAAATCGCGCAAAAACATTTCCGCCGCCTCGCGCATTGCCCGATTCGGTTCAATTCCGAAAACCGCATTACCGTTTTCCAGAAAAATTTTAGACGAAATTCCCGTCCCCGAACCGATGTCGGCAAACACCGAGTCTTCGGTTAAATTCATCTCACGACGAAACAAATCCAAAATTTTCGACGGATAAGACGGACGATATTTCACATAATTCTCAACGCGATTTGAAAATCTTTCTACTGTGTCTGACATAAAATTATTCTCAGCCGTAGATTAATGCAGAGAAACGCAGATTAATTGAGATGAAAAAAATCCGCATTTCTCTGCATTAATCTACGGCTTAATATTCTTCAAATTTTACAACTAAAATATTGTATTTCACATTTTCAGTATTAACTTTTATCATAAAACTATGAATTTACGCAGTTTCTTATTCATTCTTGTTTCGCTTCTATTTATCGTTACCAAAACTTCCGCCTTTGAAACCGAATATTTTTATGTCGGCAAAGAGCCGCTCGTGCGCGTCGGTTTGGCGACGAATGCGCGTTCGGTTTCGATTACGACAACGGATTCGCAACTTGTTGCGGTGAGCGACGGCGAGGCGAATAAGTTTTTGGCGGTGAATAAAATTTCTGTCGCGGCGCGGGCTTATCGTCCGCCGGAGATTGAGATTTATAATTTTGAAATTCAGAACATCGAATCGCAAACCGAAGCCGAAGCAACCGCCAAAGAAGTGCGCGAGGCAACGAATGAAAAAGCGTTCGTAAGTATTGATACGAAAACGAATTTGTGGCGTGTTCGCGTCGGTGAATCGAAGGAAACGATTGAAGAAGCGAACAATTTCAAAAACGGTTTGGCGGAAAAAGGTTTTGAAGATGTGGTCATTGTCATTGAGAAAAAACTTCAGCCTTCGGACGAAGCAATCGCGCTTTCGGAGCAAAATAAAAACAATCAAAACTCGAAAACCGAAGTCCGCAGTTTGATAAAAAATACGGGTTCGACGCAACCGACAAATCCGAATGCAACTTTGGACGCGAATGTTAAAGAAATCATCATTTCCGGCGGAAGCGAAGCGGCAAAATTCTCGTCGTTTAAGCCGATTTCGTTCGGTTCATTTAACGAACGTGCAATTCCCGTAAAATTAAACGGCAAAGCCTATCGCGGAAAAATCGAAGTTTTCGTAAATTCGCGCGGAACTTTGACGGTTGTAAATGTCGTGCCGATGGAAGATTATCTGCTCGGCGTTGTGCCGAACGAATTGGGTTTACCTTCGATGGAAGCGCAAAAAGCGCAAGCGGTCGCGGCGCGAACTTACGCTTGGGCAAATGTCGGCAGATACGGTTCGCAAGGTTTCGACGTTTTGCCGACGGTTTATTCACAAGTTTATCTCGGCGTTTCGAGCGAAAATGCCAACGGCACACGCGCCGTGCGCGAAACCGCCGGAATCGTTGCAACTTACGACGGAGTTCCGATAAACGCCAAATATACTTCGACTTGCGGCGGCAGAACGGAAAATTCCGAAAATGTTTTCGACTTTAACGCGCCGTATCTGCGCGGCGTTGAATGTTCGCTCGAAGGACATAAACATTTCGAGCCGTTTTTGATAAAAACCTCGCGCCAACCTGCAAAATTGCGCGATGAAGGCAATTTGGAACTCGTGCGTTTGATGTCGCTTTTTGCGGTCAACGGTTTTCAATTAAACGCTTCGCAAATGAATGATGATTGGTTTGAATCCGAACCGAATCAGAGCGAATTATCGAGTTGGCTGAATCAACTTGCCGTCAAATTCGGCAAACCTTTTCCGTCAATTAATCGAGATTCGGGAAAACCTGCGGAATTAGCGCGAATTTTAGCGCAAATGGTTTACGGCGAAGGTTACGCCGACACGCTTTTGTCAGATTCAGATATTAATTATCAGCTTTCGTTTGATGACGCGAACGAAATTCCGAAAGAACGCCGTGTTGATGTCGCCATTCTCTTGCGCGACGGTTATTTTGCCATTTATCCCGATTTGACTTTGAAACCGCAAAAAGCCTTTTCACGCGGCAAAATGCTTCGCCTTATCGAACAAATTTATACCAAAAAGAAATGGATGCCAAGCCTGCAAAATGGCGTAACGGACGCGGCGGCAAATGGAAATCTCGTCATCAAAAGCGGCAAATCTACGCGGACTTTGACAGTTCGTAGCGATGTATTTTTGTTCCGACAATTCGGCGATTCGTTCTATCAAGTCAAAGAAACCGCGCTTGTCGGCGGTGAAAATGTAAGTTTCCAAACAGATGCTTCGGGCGCAGTAAATTACATCGAAATCCGCCCGACACAAACGCCGACCGTCGCCGAAAAAATGTCGCCATTTACGATTTGGACGGCAAATCTTTCGCCGTCCGCGCTTCAATCGCGCCTTTCGCGCTACGTTCGCGGAATCGGCACGCTTTATGACGTAAATATTAAAAGCAAAGGCTATTCGCGCCGCGCTACGGAACTCGAAATCATCGGCTCAAACGGCAGATTTTCACTCAAAGGCGGCAAAATCCGTTCAGCATTAAGATTGCGCGAACAACTTTTCGTAATGAACAAACGCTACGACGGCAACGGTCGCGTAACATCATACTCATTCACCGGACGCGGCTGGGGACACGGCGTTGGAATGTGCCAATACGGCGCATTCGGTCTCGGCAAAATGGGCGTAAAATACGACGCAATTCTCAAACATTATTACACCGGAATTGAATTGACAAAGGCTTATTGATATGAGATTTAGTGAAAGAAATGGTTACAAAAAAGTTTTAAAAACAATAGAAAGAGAAAGTATTTCAATTGAAATAAGAAACCAAATTTGGAACTTTTTATACATTAATATTTGGCATCTACAAAAAAATGAGATTATCTCAATGATTATTTGGGGCAATTTCTATAACGATTTTCACTTACTTTTCTTAAAATCTCCCATAGATTTTGTTGAAACTGAACATCAAAAAAGTCTTCGGGTATTCAGAAAATATTTTTTTGATCTTGAGTGGCATGAATTTCTTGATTTAATTGAATTTATCTTAAGTTATTACAAAAAGAGTAATTTAAATATTGCTACTAACAAAATTCTCGAAAAGGAATTTTCCTCGTATAGATTTATTAATGGAATTATTACCGAAATTACAGATAAACAAGAAATTGAAATTCTTGAGGAGACTTTACATGATGAAGATTTTCCTAATGTCAAAGCGCATTTACAAAGAGCATTAGAACTTTTGAGCGACAGAAAGAATCCTGATTATCGAAACTCAATCAAAGAATCAATTTCAGCAGTTGAAAGCATTGCTAAAGAAATTGCTAAGAAGCCGAAAGCTGAACTTGCGGAAGCATTGAAAGAAATTGAGAAAAACGGAGAACTTCACGGTGCGTTGAAGAAAGGCTTTTTGAGTCTTTACGGTTACACAAGCGATGCAAACGGAATCAGACATTCATTGATGGAAAAATCAAATTTGACCGCTGACGATGCAAAGTTTTTTCTTTTGACTTGCACTTCATTCATCAATTATCTAAAAGCAAAAATGTAAAATCACAAAAATAGTTTTATAATTGCTTCGAGGAAAAGTTATGAGCAAAACACTAACTTTAGAAATTCCCGATGAAGTTTTCAGCGGTTTTCAGAAAATCGCCGAGAGCAAAGGCGAAACGGCGGAAAAATTTGTATTGGAAATTGTCTTGAAAAATTTTCCGAAAAATGACGGAAGTTTGTCTGAGCAAGAAAAAAACGATGCGCTGAAAAAACTAATGAAATTTTCAGGCGCGGTGAGTAGTGGAAATTCGCGTTCTGCGGATAATGAACAGATTGATGCCGAGCTTGCCGCTGAATACGGAAAAGATTTATAAAACACTATGTTGCTTGATACTTCGGGATTGTTTTGTTTTTTTGACGACAAAGATTTTCGCCACGCGGAGGCAGCGGCTCTTATCGAATCGGCAAATATTCGTTTGACAACAAGTTACGTTTTAGCTGAACTGATTCCGCTTTGCCAAGTCCGTAAACTAAATCGCCAAAAAACTCTCGAATTTGTCGAAATGATAATTACCAATCCGTTAATCGAGATTATTTGGATTAACGAAAATCTTCATAATCAGGCTTTTGAATTATTAAAAGAACGTCTTGATAAAAATTATTCACTTTGCGATGCTGTAAGTTTTATTGTTATGCGTAAACGCGGAATATCGGAAGCTCTCACTACCGATAAACATTTTGAGCAAGAAGGTTTTATAAAATTATTGGAATCTTAAAATTGTGCAATTTTCACGAAATCAAATTATCGGTTCATTGATTTTGCTCGGCGCGATTTTGTTGTTTGCGTTGATTCGGTCGGTGATTTCAAAATAGTTATGAAGGCGGAAACCCGCGCGTTAGCAAGGGTGTTAAATTCGCCATTTGCACCCTTGCTAACGCGCGGGTTTCCGCCTTTTTTAATCTTTCGGCTTTTCACTCATCATAAACGTAATTTTTCCGCCGTTCATAATTTCCGAATGTGTAATAAACGTGCGATTTATAACTTTTCCGTTCACTAAAACTTTTTCGACATAGACATTTTTATCCGATTGATTTTGCGCTTCGATTGTCAGAGTTTTGCCGTTTTCCAACTTTAAAATCGCCGTTTTAATCGCCGGACTTCCCAATGAATATTGATCGTTTCCCGGAGCAACGGGATAAAATCCGAGAGCCGAAAACAGATACCACGCTGACATCTGACCGCAATCGTCGTTGCCGCCGAGTCCGTCGGGCGTTGGTTTGTATTGATGTTTGAGAATCATCCGCACGCGTTCCTGCGTCTTGTGCGGCGCATTCGTCCAATTATAAAGATACGCGGCATGATGCGCGGGTTCGTTGCCGTGAACGTAGCCGCCGATGATGCCTTCGCGCGTGATGTCTTCGGTTTCGGCAAAAAATTCGTCCGGTAAGTTCATTGTAAAAAGTTCGTCCATATATTTCTCGAACTTAACTTTTCCGCCCATTTTTTCAATCATTTCCGACGGATTATGCGGAACGTAAAGACTGTAATTCCAAGCATTTCCTTCGATAAAACCTTGATCGTGAGTTTGCAGAGCATCAAATTTTTCACGAAATTTTCCGTCCGACATTTTCGGGCGCATAAAGCCAACAGACGAATCATAAACATTCCGCCAATTTTCCGAACGCTTGATAAATTCGTTGTAAATATCGGTTCGATTCAATTTTTTCGCGGCTTGCGCGATTGCCCAATCATCGTAGGCATATTCCAGAG
>CALMEH010000517.1 GCA_937863115.1 uncultured Acidobacteriota bacterium | reverse complement strand
CGCCTGTCGGACTCGTAACAGGTTATATGGCGCGGAAAAAAGCACAGGAAAATCCGCAGCAATTTGGCGGCGAAGGCTTGGCTTTGGCTGGAATGATTATCGGCGGAAGAGTTACGGTAATTTGGGTTGGAATTATTTTGCTTTACGCGCTGATAATTTTCGGTGCAATCGCATCGGGTTTTTAACCGCAACGCATTATAAAAATAAAGCCTGCTTCGTTTGCCAAGAAGCGGGCTTTTTAAGTTATAATTTGAACAGTTATGTCAAATATTTTAAGTGATGTCTTTAAGTCAACGGTTGCCGTTATCCAAGGTATGAAACGGACGATTTCGGAAATTCCGCGTGCCAAATGGACGGTGCAATATCCTGATGTGCCGGTAACGGTTCAACCGCGTTATCGTGGTCAACATCTGCTTCACGTTGACGAAGCGGGCAAGGAAAAATGCGTCGCGTGTTATCTGTGCGCGGCGGCGTGTCCTTCGGACTGCATTTACATCGAAGCGACAACTGATGCGCGTCCTTACGAAGAGCGCGTCGGGCGCGACGAGCGTTACGCAAAAGTTTATAACATTGATTACGGACGCTGTATCTTTTGTGGTTTCTGTGTCGAAGCCTGTCCGAAAGACGCGATCACGCACGGATACAATTTTGAAATTTCCGTCTATAACCGCGCCGATTTGCTCAAAACTAAGGACGATTTATTGATTACCAAACAAAAACAATCGAAAAATTACCGCGTCGCGCTTTCCAGCGAAGACGTTGATTCGGAATTCAAAGAAGTTGATAAAGTCGGGATTAAATTTAGATTCTAAACTGAATGAGAAGTGATAGATTTTAGTTCCCATTTCTTACCTCTCACTTCTCACTTCAGTCTAAAACCTTCGATAATTTCGTTTAATTCGGCGAGTTTTTCGATTGGCACATTTTTAATTTTTTCGCTAAATACCTTTATTTCATTATTTTTTTGCAAACCGTAAAGCGCGTGGCTTTCGGGCGGATTTATTTCCGCGTCCGGCTTCCAATCAAACAAATCATTCGGCGTGCAGTTGAGCATCAGACATATTTTTTCGAGATGCTTCAATCTGATATTTGCCGCCGTGCCGTCCAAATATCCGTGCGCCGTCCGCCGCGAAATCTTTGCCCGCACCAAACGAATTAAATAACCTGACAAGCCGCGAAGTTTGAAAACTCTACCTGCATTTATAGTCAACATAGCGCCTCCGAAAATAAATTTCAAACAAAATTATACTCGAAAATTCCAAAAATGAAACAAAAACGCACATCAATGAGCTTTTTTAGCTTATTGATGTGCTTTACTACCTCAATGATGAGATTTATAACCTCATCTTTGAGGTTAAATAACCTATACGATGAGATTAAAAGCCTCACCAATGAGCTAAAAAAGCTCATTTATGCAACAAAATAGCTTATCTATGAAACAAAATAGCTAAATCATCAGGTTTCGGTTTGGTTTTATCAAGCGAAAAATGTATATAATCTTATCCGTGAACACCGAAAACCTTCCGCCGACACAAAAAGGAAGAAATTACGAAATAAAAGCTATCGGTTTGCGCGAATTTGCGGGTTTGCGGCGTGATGATGAACGGCTTAATCCGTTTGATTTGGCGAAATACGCGAATCTTTTGGTGGCAAAATTTGAAGACATCGAACCGTTTTTGAGTGCGGAAGCAAAAGCGGAACTTCTCGGAAATTCAAAAGATAAATGGTCGGGCGGCGCGTGTTCGCAAACTTTGCCATCGGGCGAAAAATTGATTATTTTGAATCCGACACACGGCGCAAACCGGCAAAATGCAACGTTGATGGAAGAAATTTCGCACGTTTTTCTCGGTCATAAACCGTCGCGTTTGGCGGTTGAAACGCGCACGAAGGACGGCAAAATCATTGCCCGCGATTATCACGCCGAAATCGAAGAAGAAGCCTATTCGGTCGGCGCGGCGGCACTCGTGCCATATTCCGCGCTCAAAAAATTTGTTTCGCAAGGCAAAACTTCACGCGAGATTGCCCGACATTTCAACGTCAGCCGCGAACTCGTCGACTACCGGATAAAAATATCGCGGCTTTGGGAAACTTATAAAAATTCAGTCTTCAGTTCGGAGTCCAAACTTTAGTTTGCCGCAACAGCGAGCAAAGCGATGCAGTTGCCCGCCGCTGATAAACTTGAATTTTATCTAACGGCAGAAACCGCTTCACTTCGCTGGCGGTTGCGCGCTGAAGCGTGGACTCCAAAAGATTTACAATTTACAAATAACTGAATGACCGAACAACA
>CALMEH010000516.1 GCA_937863115.1 uncultured Acidobacteriota bacterium | reverse complement strand
CAGCCTTTTTGATTAATTGCTCGTATTTATTCAAATCAAGCACGCCTTCGGGAATTTCGGAGATATAATCCGCTGGAATTTGGGCGAAATAATCATAAACTCCGCAACGAAAGCGAATTTTAGGATTGTTCGTGTGAATGTCAATCAAGATTCCGAAAATACGGAATTTGCCGCTTTCATCTCGGTCATCGGCACTGCTGAAATGAATTACGCCGTCCGGGTGCGTGTGCAGTTCGATACAAGCTTCGCCGTATTCGGAAAGCGAATCATCGGCAATGGTTCGCGCCCATTGCCTTTCCTTACCGATGTTTTTCCAGCACCACTGTCCACTTGCTTCGTGCCAAAAGACAATATAAACATCCTCACGAAACTGAATAGAATCGCTACCAATCCGTGCATTTTCCAAAATTTCTCGCCAAAGATGGCTTGGGATTCGCGGTTTATGCCAGACAATTCCGCCGATTATTTCAGGCAAACCTTTAATCGGTTCACGGCAAACAGGAAGACAAACCGAAAACTCTTTACGTTTCGCACGGATAAACAGACCGTTTCCCGCCATCAGATATTCAAACATTACTGCCGTAATATTTTGCGTTTCGGACGAGGCGATTTTATGTTCGACAAATTTCGGGACGAATGGTAACACTTTCAAATTGTTTTGCATATTTTTTTGAAATTCGAGGATTAATTCTTGTCAACGGCTTGCGCCCATAAATCCTCAATCGTGGCGTTTATTTCCAAAAGTTCAGACTTCGGAAATCGTTTGACATTTTTCTTTGCCAATGCAAATAAAAGCCGCCGAACATCTTTCGGTTCTGATTGGCATTTTTGAGTTGAATGGTCGCTGTTAAAAGGTGCGTTAAAAATAAGATTCCAAATCAAATCAAGGTTTTCGATTTTGGCTTCAGGAACTTCATTGCTGCCGAAACAAATTTTGCCGCTCGAATTTCCGCCGATATTAGGCAGAGGTGCGACTGCCAATTTTGTTTTTGAATTTACATTTTTCCCTTTAGCCGCCCACAGGTAAAATTCATTTCGGCGACCAAACAAAATCAGAGTCGGCAAAGGAATCGTCATTTCCGCGACCTCGCCGCCCTCGGTTTCTACGAAAATCGTTCTCATTCCGGCAGGCTCAAAGGACAGTATGTAATTGCCTTCCGGCTCTTCGCGGTAACGCAAAATCTTACGCGAAATCCAACCCGTATCAATTCGGTATTCTCGAAAAGCGCGAGCGATTTGCTGACTCGACAAGGCTTTAGCGGTTTCTTTTTCGCCTTCGATTCGTTTAAAAAGATATTGACCGGGCAGAAAATATAATGCTCCGAGTGCGTCGGGCGGTGATGTCAAAAGATTATTCATTTGATTCGTCCAACTTGTTTTCGCGCTCTGTCCGC
>CALMEH010000515.1 GCA_937863115.1 uncultured Acidobacteriota bacterium | reverse complement strand
AATCGCGGAATGGCAGACGCTCGGAATAATTGACGATGATTTTACGCCGGAAAAGATTTTTGAAACGGAAGAAACCAACGGCGAATTGTTTGAAGATGAAAACGCAAATGACGCAGTTCACGCGCTCAATGCGAAACTTCGTTTTCTGCCGTTCGACACGAAGCATTTCAAATCGTTGGAAATCGAGATTCTGGCATTGTTCGACAATCTGGACGAAGAACTCGACGGGAGACTTATTCACAGCGAAAACTATCAGGCATTAAACACGCTCAAAGAAAAGTTTCGGGAAAAGGTGAAATGTATTCATATTGATCCACCTTATAATACGGCTACAAGTGGCTTTGAGTATGAAAATACATATAAACACGCAAGTTGGCTTTCAATGATGAGTAATCGAGTTGATTTAAGTTTAGGCTTAATGTCCGATGAAAGTTTATATCTTTGCCATATTGACGAAAATGAATATGAAAGATTGCAGTTGCTTTTTGACCAAACACCAATTCTTAACGCAGGAACTATTATTTGGGATAAACGAAATCCGATGACTGGCGGCGGCGGTATTGCAATGCAACACGAATACATTGTTTGTCGCACAAACCATCAGAAAGCAAATAAATCAACAAAACGGTAACAATGCCTTGATACTGCAAACTGCGGCTAATATTGTAAATAAATACGGCTCTGCTAATGAAGAGGCAAAGAAAGATTTCTCAAGTTGGGTTTCAAAAAATCCTAATCTTAGTGGCGGTGAAAAGGCTTATCGTTACTTGGATGAAAAAGGAAAAGTTTATCAAAGTGTTAGTTTAAGGGCTCCAGAACCAAGAACAGATGAAAAATTTCATCAACCGCTAATTCATCCAATAACTAAAAAACCTTGTGCTGTTCCTCCGAATGGATTTTCCAGAACTCCAGACACCTTAAAAGATATGGTCAAGAATAATGGAATAATTTTTGGAAAAGATGAAACAACGCAACCTAGACAAAAAATGGTCTTGACCAGCGAATCAAAGAAACAACTAACATCTGTCATACAGGATGCCAAAAAAGGAAAAGCTGATCTTTTACCGTTGAATCTTGATTTTCCATATTGTCATCCTGTTTCGCTTTATGAAACGCTTGTTGGAGCAGAAATTCAGACAAAAAATGACATTGTTATTGATTTCTTCGGCGGTTCGGGAACGACGGCGCACGCGGTTATCAATTTGAATCGGGAAGACGGCGGACGGCGCAAATATATTTTGGTCGAAGCCAACGATTATTTTCACACGGTTATTTTGCCGCGTGTCAAAAAGGTCGTTTTCTCGGACAAATGGAAAGACGGCAAAGCGAAAGCGGACGGCAAAGGCGTTTCCCATTTCTGCAAATACTTCGCGCTCGAACAATACGAAGACACGCTTCGCCGCGCTTCTTACGTCAACGACAGCGAAACGGACGCGCCTTCGTTCTTCGATAATCCGTTTGAAAAATCGCCGTTTTCGGCTTACGTCTTTTTGCGCGATAAAAAAATGTCGGACGCTTTGAAAATTGATTACGAAGCCGACAAAATCACCGTTGATTTTCAAAAACTCTACCCGGAAATAGATTGGGCGGAAACGCTTTCCTGCATCAAAGGCAAATTCATCAAATCCGTTACGACGGATTCCGTAACTTTTGCCGATAATGAAACAATCAAATTCGCCGAAATGGATTACCGCGACATTTTGCCGCTGATTTGGTGGGATAAATAAAAAGCCGAATATTCTAATTATGGCGATTCTGCCGTAATTAAAATTGAACTGATACTAATGACAAAACCTTTGTTAGAAAAAATCGTTGCCGATGTCGAAGTTGACGCGCCGAATTGGACGACGTTTGATTTCGAGAATTTCTCGAATCATAAAAAACTTTGGGATTATCAGCAAAACGCGCTTGTCGGCGGGATGAAAGCACTCTGGAAATACTACGAAGATTTCCGCGATTATTCGCCGAATGAAGTTGATTTTTACGATGAACTCACCAAAAACGAAAACGACATTCGCAAAGGCAAACTTCGCGCTTGCTACGAAGACAACGGCTTAACGGAAAATCTTAGCTACACGCTCAAAAAAGATGCTGTCAAGATTCTGCAAGATTACTTTCCGATTGACGGCGACAAAGCAAAATTCAAATATTTTATCAATCGAATGAGCTTTTGGATGGCGACGGGTTCGGGCAAAACGCTTGTCATTGTCAAACTCATTCATCTACTTCACACGCTCATCACACGCGGCGAAATTCCCGAAAACGATATTTTAGTCTTGGCACACAAAGACGAACTTATCGAACAATTCCGCGTTCACGTTCAAGAGTTTAATCAAGCGAATTTCGGCGTTTATATCCGGCTTCACGATCTGAAAGATTATTCAAACATCAAACGCGCTAATCCTTCGCTTTTTTCCGGCGATGAATTGAATGTTTTTACATATCGTTCGGACAATCTGACAACCGCGCAAAAAGATAAACAAATTGATTTCAAAAACTACGAAAACGGCGGCAGATGGTATGTTTTACTTGACGAAGCACACAAAGGCGACAAAGAAGAATCAAAACGCCAACATATATTTTCCGTTCTTTCGCGCAACGGTTTTCTGTTCAACTTTTCTGCAACTTTTACCGATCCGCGAGATATTTACACAACCGTTTCAAACTTCAACCTTGCCGAATTTATTTCAAAAGGTTACGGCAAACATATTTCAATACTGCAAAAGCAAATTACGGAATTTCGACGGCAAAATAACGAAGATTACACAGGCGAAGAAAAGCAAAAGATAGTTTTGCAGTCGCTTCTGGCTTTAACCGTCATCGGCAAACAAAGCGAAAAAGTCCGCGCCGTGCAAAAAGATTTATTTCATAAACCTTTGCTGATAACGCTCGTTAATTCGGTCAATACCGAAGATGCCGATCTAAAATTGTTTTTCCGTGAACTTGAACGCATTGCCAAAGGCGATGTTTCCGACGAACTTTTTCAATCGGCTAAAGTCGAACTTTGGAACGAGTTCAAAGACGGCGTTTCTTTAATGTTTGAAAGCGAAAGCATTTTGCTAAACGAAGCCGATTTTACCGCTTTGACGATGGCAGATTTGCGGAAAGAAATTTTCAATTCAAACGGCACAGGCGCGATTGAAGTTGTCCGCCGTCCGTCCGATAGAAAAGAGATTGCTTTCAAAATTCAATCGGCGGAAAAACCTTTTGCCTTAATCAAAATCGGCGATATTTCCGATTGGTTGAAAAATGATTTAATCGGTTATGAGATTAACGAAACTTTCGACGATGAAGGATATTTTGAAAATCTCAATAAAGAATCATCCGACATCAAAATTTTGATGGGTTCACGCACCTTTTACGAAGGTTGGGATTCAAACCGCCCTAATGTCATAAACTTTATCAACATCGGCACGGGAACAGATGCCAAGAAGTTTGTTTTGCAATCCATTGGGCGCGGCGTTAGAGTCGAGCCTTTGCCGAATAAACGCCGACGTTTGGCGAATCTTAAAAACGCTAATTTGATTAACGAAAATGTTTTCAAAGCCGTTAGAAAACCGTCCGAATTACTCGAAACGCTTTTGATTTTCGGCACAAACCGCAACGCACTCGAAAAAGTCGTCAAAGAACTCAAAAAGGAAAAGACTGAAAAAACTCATACAATCGAGCTTGATAAAAATACCGACATCACGCTCAAACCGTTGCTTATTCCGATTTATAAATCGGCGAATCATCCGATCATCACGCAAAAAACGCCGAAACGATTTGAAGTTGTGCCGGAAGAAATTCAGACGCTAAAAAATTATATGGATTTCGTTGGCGATGATGCGGTTTTGTTGCTTCGTCATCGAACAACGCCGAAAGATTTTCAAGGGTTGGAAATGAGTTTGGCAGATGAATCTAAATTTTACGAGAAAGATAAAGATGCACGGCAATTCAAGAATATAAATTTACTCTGGCAAAACTTGATCGGTTATTTCAATGTCATTCCGAAAGAGTTTGAAGGTTTTAAAGAACTCGATGATGAAATATCGCATTACAAAAAGATTCTCGTTACGATGGAAGACGTAACCGAATTAAAGCAGAAAATTGATAAAGTAAAGAATTTCAAAAATGCAGATTCACAAGAATCGGAATTGAAAAAACTTTTTGCCGAAAATAAAATCAGTTTGGATGAATTATTAGAAAAAACAAAACAAATTGCCAAGAACACAGAAGAAGCCGCAAAGTTTGAATATAAAGGCGAAAGAATCGAAATCAAACGGCTTGCTTCACATTATTATCTTCCGTCAATCATTTCGGAAGATGAAAAAATAAATTTCATCAAACACATTATCAAAGTAGAAAGCGAAAAACATTTTCTTAAAAAACTGCAAGAATATCTCGACGGCGCAAATAATAAACTGAAAGAGTTTAACGATTGGGCTTTCAGTAAATTAGACGAATCGCTTGATAATGTCGTTATTCCGTATGTTGATAAAGCAAAAAATTCAGTCCGAAACTTCAATCCTGATTTTATCTTTTGGTTTAAGAAAGAAAACGATTATTCAATCGTCTTTATTGATCCGAAAGGCACGGAGAATGTTTCCGGCTATCAATACAAATTGGAAGGTTATGAAGATTTGTTTCACAATAACGGCAAATTAAAAATTTTCAATCAAAACGGCTTTAATATCAGAGTATTCGTTTTTCTCTATAACAAAAATAAAGCCGCGCTCGGAAGCGGTTTATATCCCGAATATTGGATAGACAAAATGGATGATGTAATAGATGAAGTCTTGGCAAAAAAATAGTAAATTATTTGAAATTTATTTGTGCGAAATTTGTGCGAAATGCACCAAAAGCAGATGAAAGCAGATGAAAAGAAGTGAAATAAAATTTACAGAACGCTAATTCAAATCAACAAAAGTGAATAACTTTCAAATCAGAAAAAATAAATGGCAATACTGAAAATCCGCGTGTCGGCAGTTCGATTCTGTCCCAAGCCACCATATTCTTCAACAGTTTAAGGACACCTTATCGGGTGTCTTTTTGCTTTTATGCGTTAAATAGTGTGTCAATGCTTATGAAATGAGTGCATTTTTCCAATCTTCAATCTCTGTTACCATAATGCCGCTTTTCTTGAGTTCTTCGGCGATTACGCGGCGATGGCAATTTTCGGCTTCGGCACAGGCGCAGAAAAGTATGACATTTGTGTTTAGACTGAGCAGAGTTTCGAGTCCGAGATTTAGGTTTTGGATGGAAATTTTATCGCGCTCCTTGAAACTTCGGTTTCCTAAATTAACGATATGCAAATATTTATTGCCCAAAAGCGTTTTCAGATAAACGCGCCGCCAAAACATTATTTCGCTGTATGGCACAAACCGAATGTCAACCAAAATCGCGTTTAGACGCTCGACCAGAGGTTTTAAATCGTTGATGTCTTTTTCTGAATAGCCTGTGGCGAAAATTCGGTTTATCATTTGTTTAGAGTAACTTAAGTTGCAAGTTATAAAAAAACTTTTAATGCTGAAAATTATTTCTAAAATTTCGATGATTTTGTTTCTCTGTGCCGTGCCGTTTTTGTTTTACGGGTTCGGTGCGGAAACTTTGCGGACGATTTCAAGTATGTCCTTGACCGATGCACGTCCGTTGGCATTTTTGGTTGGTGCAGGTTTATTTTTTCCGTTTCATTTTGTTGCCAAGCGCATTATTCCGGCAACTTGGAGTTATCTGCAAACTTTGGAACACGAATTGGCTCATCTTTTAATCGGTTTACTGTTTCTGAAAATTCCCATTGGCATTCGTGTCAGCGCACACGAAGGCGGCGAAGTTCGCCAAATCGGTTTCGGCACAACCGGACAAACTTGGGTTACGCTTGCACCGTATTTTTTTCCGACGGTTTCGATTTTTGTCGTCGTTGTCGCGTATTTTGCCTCATTTGATACGAAAATTCTGCTCGGCTTTTTGGGTTTTACAACCGCTTTTCATCTCATCACGAATTGGGCGGAAACGAGCTTTCGCCAACCCGATTTGCAAAAGGCGGGAATTTTGAAAACGCTTCTGATTTTGCCCGTAATGAATTTAATCTGCTACGGCGCGGTTTTCGCTTTTGTAGTTGGCAGCAGCAAAGATTTCGGCAAGTTTTGGACAAACGGTTTTGCCGAAACGGTCAATGTTTTTCTAAAAATTTGGCGATAAATTCGGTTCGCCCAAGGGCAAATCAACCAGCATCGGGCGATGATCGGAAAGACGGTTTTCGGTCGCTTCGTTTATTAAAGTCAAAGTGCGTCCGAAGTGCGGCGCGAATTGATAAGATTGTTGTTTATCGGTCGGATTTTTCAGCGCGGCGGGTTTGACGAAAATCCAATCAAGTTTGTATTTCCCCAAAATATAGACGGGACGCGCAACCTGATAAGTCGTGATAAAGCCTTTTGCGCCGCGTTGGTTTGAATTGGCGAGCGTTTTCTTTTTTCCGCCGGTTGAGCGAATTTCATCACCGCGAAAATCGAAAGCGTTGCCGTCAGCGAAACGAAATTTTCTAAGCGTTGTGAAAAATTTACGCGCGGCATTCGGCGAAAAAAACGGAATGTCGCGCACAGTCGGGTCGGCATATTTGCGCCCGAAACCGAAAATTCCGAGCGAGGCATCTTCGACAAGTCCGAAACCGAGCGCATATTGCACAGCTTGTTTGAGCCAATATTTCGGATTGCCGTAGCGTTTCATCAATTCGCGCCGAATCGAAGTCGGCGTTAAATCTGAGCCGGACGTGTTCATATCGCCCGCGACAACAAGCGGATTTTTAATTTCTTTGACGGTTTCGAGAAGTTCTTCTAATTGTTTTGCGCGATTTTTCGATTTCGTGCGGTTTTCGAGATGTGTTGCGGCAATCGAAACGCGCCCGGAAGGAAATCTTTCGTCAACAATATCAGCCAAAAGTGTTGTGCGTCCGCCGCGCCGAACTTCGCTCGAAACATTTTCCGCAAAAGCAATTTTCGCTAATTTTCGTTTAGTTTTTTCAAGCATCGTTACGCCTTTTTTTTCTTCTTTATACCAATCGTAAGGCTGAGTTTTAAACGGCACGAGCCGCACGTTTTCGAGCGGAAAACGGCTTAAAATCGCAATTCCGTGCAAACCTTTGTAACGCGCCGTATCAAGTTTGAGAAGTTCGGCAACTTCTTTTTCGTCCATTGTTATACGTTGCGCCGTCTGGTTCAAATGCACGGGCGTAAGCTCGACAAACTGAACGCCGAAAGCATAATTCAGCTTTAATTTTTCGGCTAAATCGGCGGCGACATTTCGATATTCGGTGCGTTTCATTCCCCAATCAACTTCGTTGAGAATAATCACATCAGCGGTTTGAAGCGCGGCGACTTGTTCTAAAATTTCTTGCCGTTCGCGGCTGTCGAGCGGGAAATCTTCTTCGTTTAATAACGCTTCAAATCGTTCACGGCTTGTAAAAGCGGCTTCAACCGCTTCGTATTCAAGCCCGCGCTCGATGTTCCAACAAACCACGCGCAAATATTCGCCGAGCGCGGCAGATTTCGTTAAAGACAAAGGAAAACTCGTTTTTTGAGAATTATCAACAAACGGCGTAGTCAACAAACGACCCAGTTTTTCTTCCAGATTTTGCGGCAAAACTTCCTGTTCGTAAAGCGTTGTAAGTTCATCGAAAGTAAGAAAATCGGGCGCAGATTTTGCCTGTGCGAAAAAACAAAAAACAATTAGCCAAAGCGTGAAAAATCTTGCCGTGAGGTTTTTGGAAGTTTTGTAATACATAAATTTAACAGCGTTTTTTCAGCAAGAAGAGTCGCAAAGTAAAGGTAAATTATAAGGTTGAAAAAGTTCGGCTTCAAATGTCCTCGGCTTTTTCTTGGTGAAAGTTTGAATCTGAATTATAATTATCGGTTGAATAAATTAGGAGAATATAAAATGAAATTGATTTATAAAATCATTCTCGTATTCGCACTTTCGGCGAATGTTATTTTTGCTCAACAATCGGATGTCGAAAAAGGCATCGATCTTTACAAACAAGGAAATAATCAAGCAGCAATCTCGCTTTTGGAGAAATTAAGCAAACAGAAAACGACCAAAAACGAGGTAAAAGTTTGGAATTATTTGGGTTTGGCGTATATCGAAAAAGGCGATTTGAAAAAAGCCCGCAAAGCTCTGGAAAAAGCCGATGGATTGAGTCCACAAAACTCCGCCGTCAAAACGAATTTGGGTTATGCTTACTTGCTCAGCAATAAAATAAACAATGCACAATTGCAACTCGATGAAGCCATCAAATTAGAGCCGAAAAATTTTTTGGCTTATTACATTCGCGGGACATCGTTTCTTTGGGAGAAAAAATACGATCCGGCTTTGATTGATGCCGAAAAATCAATCACTTTGCAGGCAATTTTTTCGTCCGCTTATACCTTAAAAGCCGATATTTTAATGGCACAATTCGGGCAAAAAATAGCAAATGGTTCAACCGCACGCGCCGAATTGGATTTTTTGCGCCGCGCCATCGAAACCTTGGAAAATTGCATCAAAAATTGTCAATTAGCAAATTCTCAGCCCCAACAGGAAAAATTGGAGTCGCTGAAAGTTTTTTACGAATATTTCAGCAAAAACAAAGCGAGTAGTGCGGATTTGAACACCTCCGCCGATGAAAAGATTGTGCCACCGACCGAAGCCAACACTACGTCGCTCAGAATTTTATCCAAACCGCGACCGAGTTATACTGACAAAGCCCGCCAAGCCGGAATCAGCGGCACAATCAGACTTTTGGTGCTTTTCGGCGCAAACGGAAAAATTCAAAATATTATCACCGTCAGTGGTCTCGGCTACGGTTTGGATGAACAAGCCATCAAAGCTGCGCGAGGATTGACATTCGAGCCGGCAACCGAAAACGGCAAACCCGTTTCAGTCGTCAAAACCGTAATGTTCACTTTCACGATTTATTAAAACTCGGCTGAAAAATTCTTGGCGAACTTTGCGGGAAATTAATTTGCTTCTCGCAAAGTTCGCCAAAGAAAATCAAATATTCTGCTACTTTTTCTCTAAACTCTTTTTTTCTGCTACACTTAGGACATTTTTTAATTCCGAATTTTCCAAATAAAAAACTATGAGCGAAAAAGATAAAGAAAAACTGAGTGCGCCCGATGAGTTCGAGCGCGAATTGGCAACAGATTTAGATGACGATACTGCCGATAAACCGAGCGGAATGGCTTTGCATACGAAGATTTTGATTGGTTTGCTGGTCGGCGTAATTGCGGGACTTATCGTTAATCAAACCGTCGGCGGTGAACAAATTAACCGTGTTATCAAAAATTTTACTGAACCGATTGGGACGATTTTCTTGAATTTGCTTTTGATGATTGTCGTGCCTCTCGTGTTTTCGTCTTTGGTCGTCGGCGTGTCGGGCATTGGCGATGTTCGCAAACTTGGGCGTATCGGTTTGAAATCTTTCGGGTATTGTTTGATTATTTCAGCAATTTCGGTCGTTATCGGGCTTGGTTTGGCAAACACGATTCAGCCCGGAAAACGCATTGATCCGGCGGTTGCGGAACGAATGCAGCAACAATACGGGGGCGATGCGGCAAAGCGCGTTGAAGACCAAAAGAAAGCAGATGAAGCCGCGAAAGCCGATACACCTTTGATGTCGGTAGTGAAAACGATTGTTCCGAAAAATCTTCTGAGTTCAATCTCGCCGGAAAATCCGAATATGCTGCATTTGATGTTTTTCGCGCTGATTGTCGGCATTGCGATAACGCTTCTACCCACACCGGTTTCTGCGCCGTTTGTTGGGTTTATGGAGTCGGTTTTTGCGATTACTTCAAAGATTATCGAAATAATTATGAAGTTCGCACCTTACGCTGTGGCGTGTTTGATTTTTACAAATGTGGCGCGTTTCGGTATTGATCTTTTGGGCGCGTTGGGCTGGTTTGTCTTGACGGTTTTGCTCGGTTTGGGCTTACATATGTTCGGCGTTTATTCTCTTTCGGTTTGGTTTTTATCGAAAATCAACCCGCTCGAATTTTTCAAACGCATCAGAACTGTTATCGTAACGGCTTTTTCGACATCTTCTTCAAACGCAACCTTGCCGACTGCACTCAGAATTACGGAAAAAAATCTGGACGTTCCGAAGGAAATCAATAGTTTTGTTTTAACCGTCGGGGCAACCGCAAACCAAAATGGCACAGCACTTTACGAAGGTGTTACGGTTTTATTTCTCGCTCAACTCGCTCTGCCTGAGCCGCTTTCGTTTGGCACACAACTGATGGTCGTCTATCTCGCTATTTTGGGCGGCATCGGCACAGCCGGAGTTCCTTCGGGTTCGATTCCGTTTATTATCGGCATTTTGGCAATGATCGGCGTAAATCCCGCGCTGATTGCGATTATTCTTGGTGTTGATCGAATTTTGGATATGTGCCGCACACCCTTAAATGCCGTCGGCGACATCACCGCCGCGACTTTTGTGGCGCGTTCGGAAGGTTTTGAACTGCTGAAAGACAGGAAAAATTGAGTTATAATATTTCGGGAGGTAAAAGAAAATGATACTACAATCAACAATGCCGCAACCGATTCCACTTCGATTTAAGGTAGATGATTATTACAAAATGATTGAACTCGGAATGCTCGAAGACTACGAGCGAGCCGAAATAATTGAAGGAGAATTGATAAGAAAAGTGCCGATTGGAGAAAAACATTCCGCGATTGTTGAAAAACTTGCGGAAACCTTGCGCGAAAAATTAGGAAAATCTGTGAGTTTGCGAAATCAGCAACCGATAAAATTTAGTGATTATAACGAACCGCAACCGGATTTAGCAATTTTGCATAGACGCGATGATTTTTATTTTTACGAAAAGCCTGTTCCAAATGATGTTTTGCTTTTGATAGAAGTGTCGGACGCAACTTTGAAATACGACCGTGATACGAAACTTACGCTTTATGCAGAAGCTGAAATTCCCGAAGTTTGGATTGTAAATCTGCAACACGACATTATCGAAGTTCACCAAAAACCGAACAGCGGCATTTATCAACTCGCTAAAATATTTAAGCGCGGTGAAACTGTTATCTCCGAAGTTTTACCGCATTTAAATTTGGAGGTGAACGAAATTTTAATCTAAAAAAAGGAGATTTTTTAAAATTATGTTTCCACTTGGCGACGACAATTCAGACAGGACAATTCAGCCATATGTAAATTATATTTTCATCGGCGCGAATATTTTGGTGTTTATTTTTCTGCAAGGTTTGGGCGGAAATGAAAAATTCACTTACGCTTTTTCACTCGTGCCGCAGGAAATTATGAACGGCATTGACCTCAATGGCGCGGTTGACATTAAAAATTCTGCCGGAAAACTTCTTGGACAAATTCAGCATTACAACACGCCTTTTCCTGTGTATTTTAATTTCGTCAGTTCGATGTTTATGCACGGCGATTTTATGCACCTTTTCGGGAATATGTTGTTTTTGTTCATCTTCGGCGACAATCTCGAAAACCTGATGGGACACATGCGTTATGCCATTTTTTATGTCATTTGCGGATTTATCGCCGCTTTTTCGCAAATTTTTATGGACACGAGTTCGGTAATTCCGATGCTCGGCGCATCGGGCGCAATTTCGGGCGTTCTCGGCGGTTATTTGATGCTCTTTTCGAAACGGGGAGGTCGTGCGTTGATTTTTAATTTTATGACAACTGTTCCGGCTTATGTTGCACTCGGAATTTGGATTGGTTTTCAAATAATTCAAGGTTATCTTTCCGATCAGACAGGCGGTGGCGTGGCTTACGCGGCACACATCGGCGGATTTGTTGCAGGTTTGCTTTTGGTCAGAATTTTTACGATTGGTCGTCAACTTTGATTAAAAAACTTGCGTCTTTTTTTGATAAATTCGGATTATAAAATTCGTCTTTTTCAATTTTTTCGCGCCATCTTTTTACGAAATAATCTTTTTCCGAAGCGTTTGGATTTTCTTCAAAATTCAGACGCTTTTGCTTGTCGGTTTTGATTAATTCGGCGTAAGGTGTGTTCACGATTCGATATGTTTTTTCGCGCAGTTTTAAACAAAAATCTGAATCGAAAAATTGTTTCGGTAAATTTTCAGCATCAAAACCGCCAATCTCATCAAACAGATTTTTTCTCACGCAAACGGCAGAAATCGAAACCGCCGAAAAGTTTGAAGGCATCACGTTTCGCAGAACATTTCCGCTTTCATATCGCGGAAAACCTTTGTGTGATATGCTGATAACTTCATCAGTTCCAACAATAAACGCGCCGCCGAGAACACTTTCATCCGCGTCCAAAATCTTCGCACCGACCGCACCAATTTCTTCTTGCAAAACGAAACTAACTAATTCTTTTAACCAATCTTTCTCCAGAGGTTTCAAATTCGCCTCTGCAAAACAAAGAATTTCGCCGCTTGATTTCGCCGCCGCAAAGTTTAATGTTTCGGCAAGATTTTCTGTCAGAATTTGTAATTTGTAATTTGTAATTTGTAATTCCGAAACCGCAATAACCTCTAAATTTTCATAATCGGTTTGCGCGATAAAATTTTTTATTTCTTCTGCCGAATTTGTCATTAAAATCAAAGAAACCTTCGGCAATTTTTCGGGCAAAATATACCGAACACGATGCAAATTATAAAGTGTTTGCACAACTTCCGCACGTTTTCCAAACCTTTCGAGATGTGCGGAAATCGCTTCGCGGGCGCGGTTGTGCGCGTAAGGTTTTTCGTCGCCGGAAAGCGCGACCGAGCCGCGAATTGCCCGCCAATGATAGAGAATTTTCGGAATGTGGCGAATTTGTTTTTCGTCAATTTCTTCCAAAACACGCAAAGCCAAATCATAATCCTGCGAACCTTCCGCACCGATTCGGAAACCGCCGATTTTTCTTAAAAGTTTTGTTTTATAAGCCGAAAGATGCGTGATTAAATTCAAAGAATAAAGCAAATCGCGGCTGAAATCCGGTTTGAATTTCGGACTAAAACGTCTGCCTTTTTCATCAATCAAGTCTTCATCGGAATAAATCATCGCCGTTTCGGGAAATTCGTTAAGCTCTTTAGCGATAAAGAAAAGTGCGTCTTCGGAAAGTTCGTCGTCGTGGTCTAAAAGCACGCAAAACTCACCTGTCGCCAATTCCAAAGCCGAATTTGAAGCGGCGGAAATATGTCCGTTTTTCGGGCGAAAAATGATTTTTATTCGTTCGTCTTTCGCGGCATATTCTTCCAAAACTTTTTTGATATGTGCGGCGGGCGAAGCATCATCGGCAATGCAAAATTCCCAGTTTTCGTAAATTTGATTTGTAACTGATTCGATGCAAATCCGAAGCCATTTTTCCTCGACGTTATAAACGGGCATCACAACGGAAATCAAAGGTTTATGCAAAAAATTTCCGATTTGAACGCTAATTTCGTTGCGTTTTTCGTCGGTCAAAGAATTGACGCGAATCCATCTTTGATAATTTTTTGCTTCGCGTCTTTTCAAACGAATCCATTCGAGCCGCCGCAAAATTCCGCGCCAACCGTTTGCGCTTTTTATTTCCTGCGCTTTTTTAAATTTTTGCTTAAAACTTTTGCCGTAACTCATTTCTTTTTCAGACGCATTTCCCAATCGGGATTTATCGGAATCGTAATTTCTGCGCCTGTTTCGGCACTTCGGAATTCAGCCGCGTGGCGCAAAAAATCTAAATTTTTGTAAGGCGGAAATCGCCAATCAGCAACAATTCCAATCGGCATTGCAATCAACAAAACGCTCGCAAAACCGCGGACAAAACGATTTTTGTCAGTTCGCGCCAGCCAAAAAAGCGCGAGTAAAAAACAGAAAATCGGCACGAGCCAATAACGCACGCCAACCGGCGGAAAACTCATCGCTTGCCATTGCGGAATGTCGTTTGAAATTGCCGGCGAAACGAGCGCGGCGGCAATAATCAAACTTGCAAACACCAACAACAGACGCATTTCGATTTTCGATTTCAGAAAAGCATAAATCAAAATCGCAAAGCCGAAAAATGTTACGAAAACGCTTCCGCCGTTTTTCCAAATTGAGCGATTTTGCAAAAATTCAAAACCTTTTTCGCCGACAATCGCGCTTAAAAACCAATGTCCGCCAATGATTTTAAAGAACAAATCTAAACTCGCTCCGCGTGGCACAGTCGGGCGATTATGCGGAAAAACGAAAATCGAAATCGCTTGAATCGCACAACCGAATGACAAAATCAGCACCAATCCGATGGTTTTTTGGTCGCCATCAATCCAAAATTTTAGGGCGCAAATCGGTGCGAAAAATAAGAAAAAAGGACCGCAAACCGCTGAAAGCGAGACCGCCGCAAAATCGAAAATCTTTCCCGTTGTTTTCTCCGAAGGCGCGGCAATAATTATCAAAAACGCCAAAAATGCCAAATGCCATTGCGCGTTGGTTAAATTCGCGTGAGTTTCGTAAGAATGAGGCAAAGCCAAATAAATAAATGCCGCAAAAAAACGCAACGGCGTGTCGGGCAAAAGATTTGAAAGGCGTTTTGAAAGCAAAAATCCGGCAACCGACATCTTAATTCCAATCGCCGAAAGATTAAAAATCAACGGCGCAAATTCAAACGGGAAAATTTGCGCGACAGCGGCGATGATTCTCGAAATCGTCTGAAAATATCCGGCTTCGGGCGTAAAAAGTGCCGTCAAAACGCTGTTATTATAGGCTTGTGCAAACCAGTTTCTGCCGTCTTCTGCCCAAAATTGCGGATTTAAAAACGCATCGGGGCGACGCGTGAAAATCAAAACCAACCCGAAAAGCGTCAGAAGAAAATATTTCAAAAATCTTTGTTCCGCAAATTTCATAGCTTCTGCCTAAAAGTATCACAAAGCAAAATTTATTGGCTATTTCGCAAGGGGCGATTTTTGTTTTAATCTTATAAACGAAATGAATTTAATCTGCCGCATCTGCGAAAATGCCGAAAATAATCGCCTTCACAAAGCGCGTGAAATGATGTTCGGAACCCGCGAAGAATATGATTATTTCGAATGCGGCGCGTGCGGCACGCTTCAGATTGCTGAAATTCCCGATTTGAGCCGACATTACCCGAAAGAATATTATTCGTTTTCCGCTCTGGACGAACTTTGGTTCACGCGCAAGCTGAAAAGCCGAATTGCGGCGCGAATTGCGGGCGAATATTTTGTCAACGGCAGAAATTTCGGCGGAAAATTTATTTCCGAAAAAAAGGATTGGATAAATTTTTTCTATCCAAACTCGCTCAAAGAACCGCTTTTGAATCTGAATTTTGATTCGCGGATTTTGGATTTCGGATGCGGTGCGGGCAGACTTTTACAGATTTTGCGAGCTTTCGGTTTTCAAAATTTAACGGGCGCGGACGCTTTTATCGAAAAAGATATTTTTTACCCGAATGGCGTGAAAATTTATAAAAAACAGCTTGATGAATTAAATTCAAAGTTCGATTTAATAATGCTTCATCATTCGTTTGAACATTTGCCGAATCCGCTGGAAACTTTATGCGAAATTCTTCCGCTTCTCGATAAAAACGGCGTTTGTTTAATTCGTTTGCCCTTAAAAAATTTCGCGTGGGAAAAATACGGTGTGAATTGGGTCCAACTCGATGCGCCGCGCCATCTTTTGCTTTACACGGAAAAAAGTTTTCGCGCTTTAACGGAAAAAGCCGGATTTACAATTGAAAAAGTGATTTACGATTCGGAGGCGTTTCAATTTTGGGGAAGCGAACAATATCTGCAAAACATTTCGCTAACCGACGAACGCGCTTACAAAGGCATCATCTCGGAAAGCATTTTCACCCAAAATCAAATTGACGATTGGAAAGTCGAAGCCGAAAAATTAAACATCGAAAACAAAGGTGATCAAGCGTGTTTTTATCTGAAAAAAAGTTAAATGCAAATCCAAATTTTGCCTTTTTACTTTTTACTTTTTACTTCCTGAAAGGTTTTCCATTCTAAAATCGGGCGCACAACTCCGGGCAGATGTCCGGCAAAATCGCCGCGAGCCGAATCTCCGTCAGGCGAATCAACGACATTGAAAGTTATCGCATCGCGTTCGACAAAATGCACAATTAGAGGTTCGTAAGTCGAAATAGCGACGGTTACGAAAATATGTCCTTCCGCTAAGAAGTTGCCGGGAATCCAAGCCTTTGTCGTGTAAATTCCGCGTGGGCGCGATTTTGTGCGCCAAGGTTCGTTCCAATCGTGCGCGACAAAGGCGCAGATGCCTTGTTCGTTGTAAAAATGAAAATTCGGAACGAGAATTTTGCCTTCCTGCAAGACTTCGTAAGTCATTTCGATTCCAATCGGGTGGCGAATATCCATTGCCGAACTCGTTGCGCCTGATTCATCGCAAACGCGCACTTTCAAAAGTTTCGTGATTTCATTTCCGGGCTGTTTTTCCGCTGTTTCCCAAGATTTTTCCGCGCCGCTTTCCGTCTGTTCGTGCAAATACGCGCCGATGACTTCGCCCGTTTCGCCGTCTTTTTGAATCGTTCCGTCTTTGAGCCAAATCGTCCGACTGCACAGACGACTGATGGCGTTCATATCGTGCGAAACAAACAAAACCGTGCGTCCTGCTTCGCCGACAGTTTTCATTTTATTCAGACATTTTTTTTGAAAAGAAATATCGCCGACCGCCAAAACTTCGTCAACGATCAAAACTTCCGGTTCGAGATGCGCCGCGACCGCAAACGCCAGACGCATATACATTCCCGACGAATAATGTTTAACCGGCGTGTCCAAAAACTTTTCGATTTCTGAAAACGCCACGATTTCATCAAATTTCTTTTCGATTTCAGCGCGTTTCATTCCCAAAATCGCGCCATTCAGATAAATATTTTCTCTGCCTGACAATTCATTATGAAAACCCGTGCCGACTTCGAGTAGCGAACCGATTCGACCTTTTATTTCGACGTTTCCGCTTGTCGGTTTCGTAATGCGCGACAAAATTTTCAAAAGCGTCGATTTCCCTGCGCCATTATGCCCGATAATTCCGAGAGTTTCGCCGTCGTTGACCTCAAAACCGACATCGCGCAAAGCCCAAAGTTCTTGTTTTTTATCGCGCTTTTCGTTTTTGACAAAACTCATCAAAACATCGCGCAAAGAATTGTGCGATGTTCCGCCCAAATAATAAAGTTTTGATAAATTTTCGGCTTTGATAACCTGCATAAAAGAAATGACAGATTAACATAAATTTCGCGTTTGATTGTAGAATAGAATCTATGAAAGCAGTTGCAGTTACGCCGAAACAGGCGAAATCGGTTCGGTTGGTTGAGATGGACAAACCGAAAATTGAGGAAATAAAAGACGGTCGCGGCGTTTTGGTCGAAGTTTTGCGCGTCGGCGCGTGCGGAACGGATCGGGAAATCAATAACGGCGAATACGGCGTTGCACCGAAAGGTTTTGATTTTTTGGTTTTGGGACACGAAAATTTCGGGCGCGTTGCAGAAATCGGCGAAAATGTGAAGGATTTGCAAGTCGGCGATTTTGTCGTAGCGACGGTTCGCCGTCCGCGTGGTTCGAGTATTTACGACAAAATCGGTGAGCAGGATTTTACGACTGACAATGAGTATTTCGAGCGCGGAATTTCGCGGATTCACGGCTATATGGCGGAATTTTATGCCGAAAGCGCAGATTTTTTAATCAAAATTCCGCCCGCAATTTCGGAAGTTGCCGTTCTGCTCGAACCGCTTTCGATCATCGAAAAAGGTTTGAAACAGGCGAGCGATATTCAGGAACGTCTGAAAATTTGGAAACCGAAAACGGCGGCAGTTTTGGGCGTTGGAAACGTCGGATTGCTGACGGTTATGGCTTTGCGGATGCGCGGTTATGAAGTTCACGGCTTCGGGCGCGATGCGCGTGAAGGTTATCTGAACGCCGAACTTTGCGAAGCAATCGGCGCGACTTATGATTCGACACAAGAAATTTCGGTTAAAGATTCGGTTGAAAAATACGGCGAATACGACCTTGTTTTTGAATGCACCGGATTTTCGCCGATTATTTTCGACGCAATGCAAGCCTTAAACGAAAACGGCATTTTAATTCTCGCTTCGGTTACAGGCGGCGAGCGCACGACCGATGCCGTGCCATCCGACAAAATCAATCAAATGTTTGTTTTAGGCAATCGCGCAATGGTCGGCACAGTCAACGCCAACCGCGAACATTTTGAAATGGGCGTAAAAGATTTGGCTCTCTGCGAAGCGATGTATGCCGGCTGGCTTTCCCGAATGCTGACGCACAAAATTAATGGTTTGGAAAACTACGCCGAAGTTTTTGACATCTTAGAAAACAGCGGAAAACACAAAGCGATTAAAACGTATTTTGAGGTAAAATCATTTTAGATTCGGTCTTTGGTTTTTGGTCTTTGGTCTTCGGTTTTGAACTATACAAAAGTAATTTTTCCAAAAACTAAAGACCGAAAACCAAAGACCAAAAACCAATAAATTTATGGCAGAATTTCCAGACAGCGAATACGACGGCGAAGTTTTGACCGAGCGCGAAACAAAGCTCGAAAAACCGAAACTTTTCAAAGTCATCTTACACAACGACGATTTTACGACGATGGAATTTGTCGTGTTTATCTTGACGCACGTCTTTCTGCGCTCCGAAATCGAAGCCTTTTCGATTATGCTCAAAGTTCACAACGAAGGCATTGGCGTTGCCGGAATTTACCCGTTTGAAATCGCCAATATGAAATCCGAAAAAGCCATAAATCTCGCCAAAGCGCACGAATTCCCACTTCTCTGCACGGTCGAAGAAGAGTAAAATGGAGAATGTTATGGAATTGACGACAAGCGAAATAATTCAAGCAATCGAAACACTGCCGAGTGCAGAACGTGCCGAAATCCGCCAATGGCTAAACGAAGAAAGAAAAGCCGAAAATGCAAAAAAAGCAGATGACAATTGGCAAATCGAGCGTTACAAAAAAGCGCGAAAATGGCTTGATAAACATAGCGAAGAATATATGAATCAATGGGTTTGTCTCGAAGGCGACCAACTTATCGCGCACGGCACAGATGGTTTGGAAGTTCATCGAAAAGCGAAAGAAGCAGGCATAAAAATTCCGTTCGTTCATCACATCGTTCCTGAAATTGATTGGGGAGGTTGGTAGATGGAAAGTATTTTGTTTGATGAAGTTTTATTTTACGACACACTCAAAACAGGAATTACCGTCTCAGTTATTTTGAATTTCGGTGAAGAATTAGTTGATTTTGAAGCAAAAGTTGATACAGGCGCGAGTTTTTGCATTTTTGAACGTAAACACGCCGAAAGATTAGATTTGGAAGTCGAAGACGGCGAAGAAATCAGTATCAGCACGGCGACCAATCGTTTTCTTGCCTATAAACACGAATTACGAATGACCGTAATGAATATTGAAACAGTTTCAACTGTCTGTTTTGCCAAAGAAGAATCATTCACGCGCAATGTTTTGGGCAGACAAGGCTGGCTAGATCGTGTGAAATTGGGTTTGATTGATTACGAAGGCAAATTGTTTTTGAGTGAATATAATCAAGAATAAATGATTAAAAAACTTTCGGGAAAAGAAAAAATTGGTGAGATTGATAATGGAACAGTTCTTGATTTTTGGTCTTGGGCTTACTCTGACATTTTGTCTAATCGGAATCGCTCAATTTTTGCAGAGTTTTTGGTTGCGACGGCACTGGGCGAAACTGATAATCCGCGTATTGAATGGGACGCGGTAGATTTGCGATATCAAGGAAAAAAGATTGAAGTAAAGTCTGCCGCTTACGTTCAAAGTTGGCAACAAAACAAACTTTCTACGATTAGATTTGATATTGGTAAGAAGTTAGGTTGGTTTGCGGAAACAAATTCTTTCGGAACTTTGGCGGAAAGAAATGCTGATTGCTATGTTTTCTGTTTATTTACAGAGCAAAATCGAGAAGAAGCAAACATTCTTGATGTTGAAAAGTGGATATTTTTTGTTGCACAAACACGCCAACTCGAAGAAAGATTTAATAATCAAAAGTCGGTATCATTAAATTACTTGAAAGAAATTTGTTTGGAAACAAATTTTCGTGAATTAAAACAGGTGATTGAAAAAGTTTTGAGTTAAAGATTTATGTTAACCAGAGAATTAGAAGAAACATTAAGTTTTGCGGTTGATGAAGCCGTGAAGCACAAACACGAATTTGTAACGTTGGAGCATTTGCTTTTTGCATTGCTCGAAGATAATGCGGCGCGGGACGTTTTGTTTAATTGCGGCGCACGGGTTGAGGAAATCGCCAAATCGTTGGAAGAATATTTCCGCGATACTTTGGAAAAAATGCCGAACGGCGTGCAGTTGATGCCGGAGTTGACGACGACTTTTCAGAATACGATTCAATACGCGATTTTGCAGGCGGAAGGCAGCGGGCAAGCCAAAATTGACGGCGGAAACATACTCGCCGCGCTTTATCAAGCCGATCAATCTTTTGCGGTGTATTTGTTGAGACAGCAAGGCGTTACGCGGCTCGATATTTTGAATTATCTCGCGCACGGAATTTCTAAAGTTGATAGTTCGTTTGATTTAGGCAATGTTTCCGAAGGCGTTGATGATGAACAGTTTGCCGAAGAACGC
>CALMEH010000514.1 GCA_937863115.1 uncultured Acidobacteriota bacterium | reverse complement strand
GCTACCGCTCCTGTATAATTAACTAATCTCGGACTTTGTGTTATCGGATCCGGATTGAATGACATATCGCGGCTTATCAATCCGATAACGTCCGTTTGCCCACCGAAAGTCAAGGAATTCGTATTAACATTGTTTCCGCCGATAATCGAAGTTATCAGGTCTCTTTCAGTATCGGTATCGGAAGGCAGTCCGAAAATTCCGTTGCCAACGTTATCCTGCGAATTTCCGCCCGTTCGATGATAGCCAAACCCGGCGTTTAACGTGTCGCGGCGAATGTATTCCAAGGCAATCCGCACACTTCGCAGTTGATCGGTGCGTGTGCTGACGGTGTTGCGCTGAATCGTCGCAAACTGCGTTGCGCTGAAAACCGCCGCCACGCCGATTATAAAAATCGTCATTGACACCATTAGCTCCAACAAACTGAAACCTTTTTCGTGATTATTTCTTTCCAACATATTTTTCTAATTCACGGGCAAATTCGCCACAATCGTTGACTCGACTACTTCTTTCTGCAATCTGCCGACAAAATACCTGACGCGAACATCTATGCGTCTTTTTCTGACGACTCCGTTTTCCGTGATGTCAAATATTTCGACTCTTCGTTCGTAGCCTTGAACGATCGGGCTAGTGTTCGTATAAGTTCCGACAACACATTGGATATTTGCTGCACAAGCATCGTCGGCTGTGCCGAAAATTCCATCGTCTCCCGGATTTTCACGAACGGGCTTCCAGCCCTCCAGAAAAATCCCGCCGTTTGAACCACTAAGAACCTGAATCGTGTTCCAGTTGTAGGTTTCGCCGACTTGCGGGTCAAATGCCTGCAAATCGCGGATTGAAAAGATGGTTTCCATTGTTGAACGCGCAATTTCTTTTCCCATTCCGCGTTTTTCAATGTCCTGAACATACAACATTCCGAAGGAAATCGCCTGCAAAGTCGCTAAAATACCAGCGCAACCATCGTCTCGATCAGCGAAAATCCTTTTTCTTTTTGTTTTTGATTCATACCAATCCTCTTCCGAAGAAACTATCTGACCCAAGCAGTGCATTGCCCCGAACTGAATTTACATTTTAATAAAGAAGTATCGCCTGATGTCCCTAAAACCGTAATCGCCCGAACAACATCAGGATTTACACCGGAAGCCGTCGTCGGATAGACGTAAATCGTCATTCCGTTGACCACGCTTCCCGTTCCGATGCTGTCCGTTCCGGCATCTACGACCTGACCGTTTCTTCTGAATCTGAGAGTAATTTTTTGGTCGCCCGAACTAAGCGGATAAGTGCTTGAAGAATAAGTTCCGACCGGAATCGGTGAAGTTGCGGTCGGCGTTGCCGAAACATTCGGGGAAGTCGGTCCGATGGTTATTTGCGATACAAGCGGAATTGATTTTACTTCGACATCATCAGCCGCTGTAGTGGCTGTGTTTTCGTCAATTAATCTGACTCGATTGCGTGTTTTGTTGATTTCAACACGAAAAATAGTTCTTTGATTCAGAGCTTTTTGCCGCGCTTCATCTAAAATATCAATAATCTGGCGGGCTTGATTATCTGCCGAATGTTTGCTGCTACTCGAATAAGCGATAACTGCCACCGTTAACAAAATTGTCGTTACAGTAATAACAATAATAAGTTCAAGTAATGAAAAACCTTTTTGTTTTGACATTTTGGAATTTATAAAACGAAATCAAGTGTTAATATTTTTGCGACAAAGATAATCTTCCCCTTGATTTCGACGTTTTTAATTAGCCGAAAAAGTCTTTTTATATGAGGGCAAGAAGACTTCTCACATATTGATTTATACTAGAAAAGTAAAACAATGTCAATAATATTAAATTTTGTTAAACGCGCGTGGGTGCAAAAAAAAGCGAATTACCGATTACTATTTCAGCAATTCGCCTAAGATACTTTAATTTTCGACGGAATCAATTTTAGTCAAAACATTTTTCCGGCACATTTTCGAGAGTATTTACCAAAAGCCTGTCAACAACGGCGTGAAAATCGCCGCCGGATTCTTCAAATACTCGAAGCTGTTCATCGGCGGAAGTTCCGCGTTCTAAAATCGTGTGAATATGTTCAATTTCCTTGCGCGAATCTAAAATATCAACGACATCATCAACAAAATCGAGTAATTCGCGAATTAAATCACGCGCCGGAACTTCCTTCTGTTTGCCCAAATCGAGCAATTTTCCGTCCAAACCGTAACGAATCGCCCGCCATTTATTTTCTTGAATATACATTCGGCGATATTCGCGGAAACCCCAATTTTTATCAATCATCGAATGAAGTTTCGCCACAATCGCCTGAAAAAGCGCGGCAATCGCAACCGTATCGTCAACGCGCGTTGGAATATCGGAAATACGAAATTCGAGCGTCGGAAAAAACGGATGTGGGCGCAAATCCCAGTAAATCTTTTTCGCATTATCAATGCAATTCATTGAAATTAAAAGATTAACGTAATTTTCGTATTGCGAATAAGATTCAAAATGATCGGGAATATCGGTGCGCGGAAATTTTTTGAAAACTTCCGATCGATAAGATTTCAGACCTGTTTGATGTCCGAGCCAAAACGGACTCGAAGTTGTCAGCGCGAGAACGTGCGGCAGAAAAAAACGCGCTCCGTTCATAATCTGAATTCGGCGTTCGAGACTTTCGATGCCGACGTGAACGTGCAGACCGAAAATCAAAAGCGAA
>CALMEH010000513.1 GCA_937863115.1 uncultured Acidobacteriota bacterium | reverse complement strand
TAATCAAACCGTCTGCGCCGACGGCGACTCCGGCGCGGGCAAGCGGATTGACCATATAATTTCTGCCTGTGCCGTGCGAGGGATCAACGATTATCGGAAGATGTGTCATTTTTTGAACTGCCGGAACGACCGATAAATCCATCGTATTTCGAGCGTGATTTCCAAAGGTTCGGATGCCGCGTTCGCAAAGTATTACATCATAATTTCCTTCTGCCATAATATATTCGGCGGCAAGCAAAAATTCGTCTAAAGTTGCCGACAAACCGCGTTTGAGCAAAATAGGTTTGCGCGTTTGCCCGACGTATTTCAGAAGCGAAAAATTCTGCATATTTCGTGCGCCGATTTGAATGCAGTCGCCGTATTTTTCGACCAGATCAACGCCGCGTTCGTCCATTGCTTCGGTTACGATATTCAAACCGAATTGATCGCGCACGTCTGCCAAAATTTTCAAGCCGTCTTCACCCTTGCCTTGAAAAGCGTAAGGCGAAGTTCGCGGTTTGAACGCGCCGCCGCGAAAGAATTTTGCACCGCTTTTAGCAACGGCTTCAGCGGCTGAAAAAACTTGCTCGACGGTTTCAACAGCACAAGGTCCGGCGATAATTGCCAATTCATTGCCACCGATTGTCGATTTTCCGACTTTAATTACTGATTTTTCGGGGCGAAGCGTTTTGGAAATAAGTTTATAAGGTTTGGTTACGCGAATTGCTTCCGCCACGCCTGAAAGATTTTCAAAATGCGTCGGGTCAATCGCGCCCGGATTTCCTGTAACGCCGATTGCCGTTCGAGCCGCACCAGGCAAAGCGTGCGGGCGATAACCTAATTTCTCAATAACTTCTTCAACGCGGCGAATATCTTCAGCCGTCGCGTTGGCTTTCATCACAATTAACATAAATAATTTTTGCAATATGCGTTGAATTTTCGCAAATTGCCAATAAAATCAAACAAAAAAGAGCAAATCTTTAAATCAATTTCGATTAAAGCAAAAACTTTGCCAATCCTAAACTCGAGATGGGACTACATTCTTTCGGGAACTTCAATGCCCAAAGTATCTAAAGCCGCCGTCAAACTTCGGCGCGTCAAATCAGCCGTAACAATCAGAAGTGATTTTTTTGAAGGATTTTCTTCCGATAAAATCTTATGATTGTGATAGAAAAGATTGAATGCTTTTGCCAATCCAAAAGTGTATTTCGCCAGAATTGCCGGTTCGGTTGCAGCAACGGCATGCGAAATCGTTTCTTCGAGACGTGAAGCCAAAGCAATTAAAGCCCAAACTTCATCTTCGCCGCTTAAAATTTCAGCAATTTCCGAATGATTTTCCGAAATGGTTTTAATCGCGGTTTCCAAATCAGTTTCGTCCAGTTTTTTGAAAATCGAATTAGCGCGAACGGAGGAATATTGACAAAAAACACCGGTTTCGCCTTCAAATGCGAGAGCTTCCTTGAAATCGAAAACAACAACGGTGTTACGCGTAAACTTGAGCAAAAAATAACGCAACGCACCGACGGCGATTTGGTGCGCGATTGAATTTTTTTCGTCCAAAGTTAATTCGGAATGTCGTTTTTCGACTTCGGCTAAAGCGTTTGTTTCCAGACGGGTAATTAAATCATCGGCTTTTACGCCCAAACCTTTTCTGCCGGACATTTCGATAAAAGATTTGCTTTTATCTTCGTCCGAAATCTGAAAACCCAACTCCGCTGCCGCCTCCGGAGAAAGCGCAACCATTTCGTAAGAAAGATGATGGCTGGCGCGTTCGCCTTTTTCGGGTGAAATCAGCGAAACTCCTTTTTTTACAACCTCTTGCGGATATGCTTGGCGCGTGTCAATGACGTTATAAACCATTTCGCCGTGTCCGAAAGGCGGCGGTTGCGCGGCAAAAGTTTTCGGGATTTCCTGCGGTTCGTCGGTCGTAACCCAAACTTCTTTGCCGTCAGCATAAGTCGAAAAAAGTTTGTAATAAAAATCCATTCCGAGTTCGCCGAGCTTCCAGAGTTGATACGCAATATCTTTGCCCGTATAAGTTACGGTGCCGTTTGAACGCACGAGAATTTTATCGGCTTCGTGGTCTTCGTTTGCCGTGTGCGAATCAAAAGGCATAACCCAGCATCCGGCGTTTTTGCCTTCGGATTCGAGCCGAATTACGCCCAAATTTTTCATCAATTCAAACGCTTTTGCCCAGAATTGCAAATGCAAAATTTCAGATTCACGGGGCAAAAGATCATACCTAATTCCAAGCCGTTCCATCGTTTGCAAAATACATTCGACGTTGCGCGTGGCGACATAATCGGCAAGTTCGGAAGTTTCGTTTTTGCCTTCTTCGATCAGATGCAAAACTTTGGCGCGTTTCGCTTTAAGTTCCTCATTTACAGCGTATTCCTGTCCGACTCGCGCATATAAGTCCCAACAATAATAATCAAAATTTCCGGCTTTTTCTTTTAATTCAGTATCAAGATTTTTGATGTCATCAAGTTTCATTTCCAACAAATAAATGAACCCGACAACGACATCGGCAACTTGAACGCCGGTGTTATCGATATAATTTTGGACTTCGACACGATTGCCGTCGGCGCGTGAGATTCTGACAAAGGTATCGCCCAAAACCGAATTGCGAACGTGCCCGATATGCGCGGCTTTGTTCGGATTAACGGATGTATGTTCAATGCAAATTTTGGGCGATTCTAACTTATTTGATAAATTTAATTTCGGTAAAACCTCAGCCGTCAGACCTTCGCTTAAAAATTTTGCACGATTATAAAAAACATTCAAATAACCTGCGCCCGCAACTTCAACTTTTTCGACAAATTCGTTGGCTTCCAAAGCAGTTTTTATTTGTTCGGCAATATTGCGGGGATTTTGTTTTTCGCCTGTTTGCTGTTTAATTTGTTTCGCAAGTTCAAACGCGACCGGAAACGCCAGATCGCCGAGTTCGGTGCGCGGCGGAATTTCAGCTGAAATATTTTCGAGTTCGACATTGAAAACGTTTTTGGCGGTTTCTTCAACTTTTTCGCGTAAAGATTTTTGTAACTGTGTAAAATTCATAGCCTTAGAAAAAATTTAAGTATATCGGATAAGGTGAAAAGAATAAAATTGGAGCGCAAAAAAGGAGCGCAGGCGGCTCGCCTGCTCGCGCTTCGAGTGAAATGAGAAAAGGCGCGAAAAAGCCGCACTTTTAATCAATTTGATCTCGTGTTCGGCTTCTAGCGCCTTTTCTCACAAAGCCTCGAATGCGCGGTCAGGCGAGCTGCCTGCGCTCCAGTCTTTTACGGTTTTAAGTATTTTCCAAACCAGTCGAGAACATTTTTGTAGAAAAATTCGGAATTTTGCGGTTTCAAAATCCAATGTCCTTCATCAGGGAAAACGATGAGTTTTGAAGGCGTGCCGTTTAATTGTAAAGCCGTAAAGAGTTGCAAGCTTTGATCCACGGGAACGCGATAATCGATTTCGCCTTGCGTAACGAGCGTCGGCGTTTTGAATTTCGCGGCGAATTTGTGCGGCGACCATTTTTCGTAATTCGCTTTATTTTGCCAAGGCATTCCTTTGAATTCGTAGTTCACGAACCAAAGTTCTTCCGTCGTGCCAGCCATACTTTCGAGGTTATAAACTCCGGCGTGCGAAACAAATGCTTTGAATTTGAAACGCGGATCATCGTTGTGTCCGAGAAGCCAATCAACCATATAACCGCCGTAGCTTGCACCTGCCGCGCCGATTCTTTCCTTATCGATTGCAGGATTTTTCTTCAAAACTTCGACGATTCCGTTCTTGATGTCGTCAACAACTTTGCCGCCCCAATCGCCGGAAATTTCGTTGACAAATTTTTGTCCGTAACCTGTCGAACCGCGCGGATTCGGCATAAAGACAATGTATCCGGCGTTTGCATACATTTGCGGATTCCAACGATAACCCCAACTGTCATTCCACGCGCCTTGCGGTCCGCCGTGAATGAGAACGATCATCGGATATTTTTTCTTTGCGTCATAATTCATCGGTTTGAGCAAAAATCCGTGAACCTTCGCGCCCATTCCGCCAATCCAATCAACATCTGTGCCGTTTGGAAGATTTGTTGCGGCGTTTGCCTTTGTCAGATTCGTCATTGCGCCGCTCATCGGAATTTTGTAAATCTCGGCGGGCGAAGACATCGAACTCGAAACGCCGATAAAATTGTTTCCGTCGGGCAACACCGAAAGATTGGTGAAAAAGCCGTCGTTGCGAATCATTTTAACGTGCGTCGCAATTCGTAAATTAAAATTCGGTTCGAGCGGAACGCTGTAAATCGGTTCTTTGCCGCGTGTGTTTGCAGCAAAATATACGGTTTTTCCATCAGGCGAAAGCGTTATGTCATCGGCTTGTTGGTCAAATCCGACAGTTAATTCTTTCGTTTCACCGTTTGCGCGATTGTAACGCATAATGCGCCATCTATCGGCTTCAAACCCTTCGGTCATTTGCGAACGATACAAAATATATTTGCCGTCTGCCGTATAAACCGGCGAAGCGTCATAACCTTTGTTGGTTACGGTAATATTTTTAACCGAACTGCTGTCGCCGATATTTGCGAAATTGGCAATGTAAATATCGCTGTTTGTCGAAATTGCTTCGATTTTATCGGGATTTCTTAAAAAAGCGATTTCTTTTGAATCGGGCGAAAAAGCGTAATCAACTCCGGTCGAAGCGGCATACGGCGGCGAATCGAAATCGCCCGGCGTTAGATCTGTCGCAACTCCGCCTTTGCTTGAAATAATGAAGACGTGCGTCCGTTTTTTGTCGCGCCATTCTGTCCAATGCCGATAAAGCAAGCGTTCCGTAACAATCGCTTTAACTTTTGAATTTTCGTTTTTTTCATCTTCCGCCGCGTTGCAAGCGTCGTCTTTGCAGTTCGGATAAACATCAGAATTGAAAGCGATCCAATCACCGTTCGGCGACCAGACCGGATTTCCCGCACCTGTCGAGATTTTTGTGATTTGCTTTTTATCATCGCCGTCCGCGTCCATTATCCAAACTTGTCCGCCGGTTGTGAAAGCAATTTCTTTACCGTCGGGCGACCAACGCGGCGAAGAACTCGATTTCGTGTCTTTGGTGATTTGTTTCAGATTTCCGCCATCAGCCGACATTGTGTAAATTTGTGTCAGCGTTCGATTTGCTGCTTTATCAACATCGCCGATTGTGAACGCAATAGTTTTACCGTCAGGCGAAAGTTGGGGATCGCCGACGCGACGCATTTTCAACATTTGATCAAAAGTAAAAGTTTGCGCCATTGCACCCAGAGCAAAAATAGCGCAAAGAAATAAAACTGAAAATAGTTTTTTCATAAAATTATCCTAATTATTGAAATCGTAAAAGCATAACTATTATGTCATAAATACAACGAAGAGACGAAACGACAGAGGAACGGCGAGAAACTTTCTCGCCGTTCCTCTGTCGTTTCGTCTTCTTTGTCGCAAATTATGGAACAAACGCCGCCGGAGTCGGTAAATCACCGCCGATACCGAATTGTTGAATCAGCGTTCCGCCGGTGGATTTATTAATATACCAAGTTGTGTCTGACGGGCGGAAAACTGCCGCGTCCGCTCGTCCATCGCCGTCGTAATCGCCGGGCGCGGGACGGTCGCCGTTTGCGCCGAGCGGGAAGGCGAAGAAGGTTAAATCTTCCGAGCGCAAGATAAACCAATTGCCGTTTGAAGGTCGCCAAAAAGCAATGTCGGCTTTGCTGTCGCCGGTGAAATCGGCTTGCACGGGTTTATCGGTTGCTAATCCGAATTGCGTC
>CALMEH010000512.1 GCA_937863115.1 uncultured Acidobacteriota bacterium | reverse complement strand
CAAAACGAGTTTGCGGCAAACAGCCTTCCGCCGCGTCAACGAGCAAAACAATGCCGTCAACCATCTTCAAAACGCGCTCGACTTCGCCGCCGAAATCAGCGTGTCCGGGCGTGTCAACGATGTTGATTTTGTAATCGCCGTAATGCACCGACGTATTTTTCGCCATAATCGTGATGCCGCGCTCACGTTCCAAATCCATCGAATCCATCACGCGGTCAACGATTGTTTCATTGTCCCGATAAACGTGCGATTGTTGTAACATTGCGTCAACCAAAGTCGTCTTGCCGTGGTCAACGTGCGCGATAATTGCGATGTTGCGAATTTTTTCTGTAGTAATCATAAAAATAAATAAAAAGACGGAAACACGCGCGTCAGCAAGTGTGTCAATCCATCGAAGGTAATACACCCTTACTAATGTGCGGGTTTCTGCCTTAGTTGTAAATCTGCCATAGAAGGCAAACGATAAGAGTATGATTTACAGGCGGAAAAATCAAACGCGAAAGAAAAAGACTGAACAAAAGCAATTTTGTTCAGTCCTTCTTTCTAAGTGAAAATTAAGTTTTCTTAGCGAATCATTTCTTTTTCGATGACCAAATTATTCGTTACACCGAAAACATTCGGAACGCTGTTTGCCAAAATGTTGGCGAGATTAAAATCGCCGCGATTGGCGACATAACCTTCGAGCGAAACTTGTCCGTTTTCAACAATTATGCGAATTGACGGGTTCGGTTCTTGCAAATATCGGTAAAGATTTCCGCCGTTTCGCGCAAATTCGCGGACAATTTGAACGCGAATTTGATTATCAAAAGACGAAGGCGGAAGATTTTCGATATTATTAACAACTTCCGAAACGCCTTCGATATTTTTCACGGCGCGTTCTGCGCTCTTTTTAACGCCAAGCGAATAAACTTTGCCATAAAGCGTTACAGTTCCGCCGTTGACTTGAAATTTGATGTTATCGAATACACCGTAATATGGCAGTCCGATAATTTTTTTGAAAACTTTATCTTCAATCGAGCGTTGCGAATTTCCAACCGTTTGCGCGTTTGCACCGACCGCAAAAACGGTCAAAAATGCGAACGATAAAACTAATGCATTTCTAATATATTTCATCTTTTTTTTCCTCCAACAAATATAAAAAATCAAAATTTGTCAGCAATTAGTAAGATGATTCGAAACGCGAAAAAGATGTCTTGGGTCGCGTTCAGAGTTCAAACTTCAGTTTGTAATCGCTAGCGATGCGAAGCGGGTTTTGCCCGATAAGAAAGATCTGCTTAGAAATTTTAACGCCAATTCGCACTACGCTTCGCTGGTGCGGCACAAACTAAAGTGTGAACTCTGAACGTGGTTTTTCTGTTTCCGGCGGAAAAAGAAACAGCGAGATAAGATAAAAAACGAGCGCGAAAAATTGGATATATCCGGTGGCGGAGGAAAAGCGTGGCAAATCTAAAATATACGTTAAAACTTCCTTTGTCGGATTTTGCAAAATTCCTTGCAGAAAACCTTCGCTCACGGGCGCGGTGAGATTTGCAAGAATCAGATATTTTACGACAAAAGCCAAAACGAACATTGCGCCCAAACTGCGAATAAGTTTTTTCGTGTCGAATTCGGCGAAAAGATTCATCACCAAAACCCACAAAAAACAAAACGCAACCGTCCAAAAAGGCAAACCTTGTTCGGGCAAAAGCGAATTGAACATCTGCACGGACGCGAAAAAAAGCGTAATCAAACCCGCGCCGTTTGCCACATTTTTGAGCGACGAAAAATCTTCCGAAAACCAGCCTTCGAGCCGAATCAAGCGGGCGCGAATGAAAAGCACGAGCAAAATCGCCGCAAAAATCAATGCAACGAGCGGCGGTTTGATGAACAAAAACGCGCCGTCAGCCGCGCCGATTCGGAAGCCGCCGAGAAGCGCAACCGTCAGAAAAAGAAACGGTAAAAGCAGGTAGATTTTTTGATTTGCAATTTGCGATTTGTGATTTGCGATTGGTTTTACGATTTCTTTGCGCGGCGAAATTTTCGTGATTTCGTCTTCGTCGGAAATTTCGATTTCTTGCCCGGTCGGAATTTCCAAAATCTCGCCATCAATCGCTTCCAAATCACCTTTCTCTAATTGTTCAGTTTGATTTTTCACCAATTTTTTACCTTTTACCTTTTTATTTCCTTTCGCGTGTCCATTTCACCGGGTTGAAATCGTCTGCCGTTAATTTCAAACCTTCTTCAAATTCGTTTTTTAGCTCGGCGGGCGTTTTCAATTTCAAATCGGCATCGTCGGCGCGGAAATTTTTATCAATTTGAATCACGCGATTTGTTTGCTCCAAGCCTTGTTTGAAAAGCTCGTCGTCATTATAAACTTTGCCGAAACCTTGACGATAAAAGCTGTAAGCGATATAAAATTGCGTTTTCGAGTCGCGTTTTTCTGTATCGGCTCTGGCAAAAAAATCTCTCGCGGAAACAAAATTATCGGCACGAAACGCTTTTAATCCTTCATCGAATTTCACTTTGTCAACCTCGTAAGTTCCAAGCACGACTTCGGTTTTCGTGGCTGCGGTTTCGAGCGTTTCTTTGGCTTTGGCGGAAACTTCTGTCAAAGTTTTCGGTTCAGCCCAATAGAGCCAGACAACGAACAAGCCGTAAAAGGCAATCAAAACAAGGCTTATAATTTGGATATATTTTTCTTTCATTGATATAATTTTGCCCGTCAATAAGTTTGAAAGATGGTTTCGGCGATGTCAAACAAAAAGTTTTTCAATCTGGTCTTAGTTTCGTTTTTGTGGCTTTCGGGTTGCACCTACTCGCAAACGACAAATCCGGCGGCTCAAACCGAAACGAAAACGGAAACGATTGCAAAAATAAAAAACGAAGCGCGAATTATTCACGTTCTCGTTGCGCTTTGCGACAATGAAAATCAGGGCATCGTGCCTGTTCCCGCTTTTCTCGGAAACGGTGAAGACGCGCAGAAAAATCTTTATTGGGGCGCGGCTTACGGTGTGAAAACTTTTTTCGGAAAGTCTGCAAATTGGACGAAAATTGCTGAAATTGACAATCCGAAGGAAAATGTTTTGCAAAGATTGATTTTCAAACACAAACGCGAAAACGTCTATTTCATCGCCGACGCTTATCGCGGAAGCAAAATGCGCGAAACGATTGACGATTTTTTTGCGGCGGCTTCGGGCGCAAAGCTCGAAAATGTAAAAATTAACGATTCGACCGTGCAGATTTTGGGAAGTGCAAATGTGATTGCGTTTGTCGGGCATAACGGTTTGATGGATTTTGATTTGAAAAACGAACCGCAGAAAAAAGATGACGAAAAGCGCGAAGCGATTATTTTGGCTTGCGCGAGCCGAAATTATTTTTCCGCGCCTTTGAAAAAAACAAGCGCAACGCCGCTGGTTTGGACGGCAAATCTGATGGCTCCCGAAGCATATATTTTGCACGATGCGCTCGAAGGTTGGGTTAAAAACGAAACGGCAGATCAAGTTCGTGTTCGTGCGGCGGCGGCTTACGCGAAATATCAAAAAATCAGTCAAAAATCGGCTGAGAGATTGCTTGTAACAGGTTGGTAAGTTTATGAAATCATTTGCAAAAACTGTCTTTTCCGCTTTGTTTATTTTGGTTTTCGGTTTTTCAATCAACGCGCAAACCGTTTGGACGGGCGCGTATCAATTCGACGAAGATGGCGGAAAAACTTCAGGCGGAACAGCGATAAATATTTATCACACACTCGAAATCCGCGAATCTGCCGACGGTTTGATGGCAACGCTCAAATCAAACGGTTATCAAACTTCCGTTGATTTGATTTGCACGACGAAAGCCGAAAATAATAAACTGATGGTTTATTTCGCGGGTTACGGCGAAGATAATGTTTCTGAAAAATATGCGGAAGGCGATTTGCTTCTGACTTTGGAGCGAAAAGACGATAAAATTCTTACCTTTTGGGGGAAATTTCTGCCGAGTGTGGAGAAAAACGAAAAATCGGGCAAGGTTTATTTTAGAAAAGCCGAAAACAGTAAGGAAAACTAATGAAAAAAATAAGCTGCTCACTCATTTTCATAATTTTGTTTGTTTGCGCGATTCAGGCACAAACGGCGGAAAGTTTAACTTGGATAAGAATTGAAAGCGATACGAAAGATTTTTCGATTGCCGTGCCGTCAAATTATCAAGTCTTGGAGGACGAAAAAGGTTTTGAGAATCAATACGACGTTCCTAAAAAGAGAAATCTGAAAGTCAGCAATATCAGATATGTTACGGCATTTGAAAATGGGGCATCTTTTTTAATCGAAAGCTACAAAGTCAATGATTTAGCTCTCGGATTTTGGCTATTTAATCTCTCTAAATCTAATGAAAAATCTGCCGAATTTAGTTTTAATGAATTTTCGGGTAGAACCTTTACCAAAGAAAATTCGGATTCATATACGTTAGAAATTATTGTCGGCAGTAAAGACCGAATCTATCGTATTTTCGGCGGTGCGCGAAATCAAAACAACGAAACTTTGAGACATTTTTTCGCTTCATTGAAATTAAACGATAAAAAATTTTTTACTTTGAAATCGTCTTTGGAAGAAAAAATCAAAGAAACGTCCGCGTTGATTTCGACTTTACCTGAAACACCTTTTACAGTTGAAAAAGGAAAGAAAGAGGATGTTAAAAAAACAGATGAAAAATCTCGAAACGAGAGCGCAAAAAAGGAAAATAAAAAGCTCGTGCTTTTATACAGACCGTTAGCCCGATACACGGACGCGGCGAGAAATTCAAACACTCAAGGTAAAATAAGTCTGCGGATTACTTTTGCGGAAACCGGAAATATCGAAAAAATTACGATACTTTCTGGGCTTTCAGGCGGACTAACCGAAAATGCGATTAGATCGGCACGATTAATTAGATTTTTGCCGCTGGAGAAAGATAACAAATTAACTACGACAGAAAAAGTAGTAGAATATAGTTTTAGCATTGGTGGTAGAATATAATTCTAGCATTTTTAAATTGGAGGTATTTTATTATGAAAAAAATTATTGGTTTAATGATTATGGTTATGGCTTTTTCGTTTGCGGCTTTTGCCCAAGAATCTATGGAAAAAGCAAAACCTACGGAAAAAGATAAAACGGAAGCGATTCCGACGGACGGCGTTTTGAAGCGCGGCGCGGCACTTGGGAAATCGAAAAAGGTTTCGCTGGCGAAAGTGATGGCGAATCCGTCGAAATATTCGGGTAAAATGGTGCGCGTTGAAGGCGTGATTGTGCGTTCGTGCAAGATGGAAGGTTGCTGGCTCGAACTCGCGCCGACGGCTGACGGAAAAGGCGTGCGTGTGAAGATGAAAGATCACGCATTTTTTGTCCCGCTTGATGCTGCCGGAGCGTTTGCGAAAACCGAAGGCGTTTTTACGGTGAAAACTTTAACTAAAGAAATGGTTGACCATATGATTGAAGAAGACGGCGCGAAATTTGAAAATCGCAACGCCGACGGAACGGTTACGGAAATTACGTTTGAAGCGACGGGTGTTGAATTGACGCGCAAAAAATAATTCATAAAAATGCAGAAACGCGAACGAAGTAAGCGTGTAAGTTGTGAAAGACACGCTTACTTCGTTCGCGTTTCTGCATTTTGTTAGTTTTCGTCCATCGTTGAGCCGTAAGATTCGAGCAGTTTTTCGATTTCTTCGTCCGAAGTCAAATCCCAAGCCGTTTCGCCTTCCTTGTTTTTCAAATTCACATCTGCACCAGCCAAAATCAGAGTGCGGACGCTTTCGAGATTGCCATTTT